>JBFGZH010000347.1:0-2909 GCA_041586895.1 Psychromonas sp.
CGTCTGTTTTAATTTATCTCCATTCACGCCGCTGAAATGGATCACTTCATCGACCAACAGCTGCCCCTCGCGATCCGGATCGCCGACATGAACCAGTTGATCCGCCTGCTTGATCAGTTTTTTTAAGGTGCTAAGCTGTTTGCTTGTCCGTGACGTGGATTTTAGTTTCCAGCTTTGCGGAATAATCGGCAGGTGTTCAAATTTCCACTTTTTATATTCAGGATCATAAGCTTCGGGATCCACCTGAGTGAGCAGATGGCCAATGCACCAGCTGACCACATCACCGTTACCGACATAAATACAGCCCTCCGCTTTACGATGAGGTTTTGGCAGCGCATCGGCAATAGCACGCGCAAGACTTGGTTTTTCAGCAATATATAGTTTCATAAGGCACCAACTGTTTTTACGCACAGTAGTTCATTGTATTTATAATTACAAGCGAATATTAGTTTCAACACAACTAAATTATGACGCGGCAAAACAACACCTTGTGAACTATAATCACAGCAAGTTATTTGGCTATCAGTTTCAGTTATTACTCTAGGAATAAGCAAATGGACAGATCAATTGGAATTTTATTAAGCAGCACATTACTGTTATCCCTTTTTGCATGTAACGAGCCCAAGGTCGAAGAGCAGCCAGGACAAGCGCCTAAAGCACCTCCAGCCGCTGAATCAGTCACTCAACAAGAACAACAGATAAACGCTGCTGAGAGCGTAGAAAAAAATATTGAAAAAAAATGGGATGAAGCCAAAGACTCAACCCAAAAAGCGCTGCAACAAAGCAAAGAAGCAGGCGCAGCTATCTGGGAAGCCAGTAAGGAAAGCTCCAAGAAAATTTTATCTGACAGCAAAGTTGCCGGCGAGGAAATTCTGCATAATGTCAAAGAGAAAAGCGGTGTGATTTTAGAAAAAAGCAGTGAGCTTTTACACAAAAGTAACCAAACGCTAAAAGAGTTTATTGATGAAAAAACAGATAATGAAAGCAATGAAACTGGTGAAACTGGTGAAACTGGTGAAACTGGTGAAACTGGTGAAACCGCTGACGATAATATTTAATTTTTCTGTTCAACTTTGCCTGTCATTGGCACAAAAGCGACATGAGATACCACTTGTTTTTCTATGTGCTTTTCAGATTTGCGAAAAATGCTATATAAGATCTGTGGATATGAGCCGACAGGAATAACCATATAGCCGCCAACCTTTAGTTGGCGGACTAACTCCTCAGGCAATAAGTAAGGCGCAGCTGTCACTATAATACGGTCAAAGGGGGCTTGCTCCTGCCAGGCGATTAAACCATCCCCCTGTTTACTGTATATATTGCGGTAGCCTAATTTCTGTAAATTTTGTTTCGCAAGCTCAGCCAGCTCCGGCACTATCTCAACGCTGTACACTTTATCGGCAATTTCTGCCAGTATGGCGGTCTGATATCCACAACCGCTGCCAACTTCCAGCACTCTATGCTCAGGTTTTAAGTGCAGCAACTCTGTCATTAAGGCCACAATGTAGGGTTGGGAAATGGTCTGTCTGTAACCGATAGGCAGAGGGTAATCACAGTATGCCTCACTTAAAAAGGCATCCGCTACAAACAGGTGTCTCGGCACCCTTCTCATTGCCTGTAAAACAGCCCGGTTGTTAACGCCGCGCTTTTCAATTTGCTGGCTCACCATCTGTTCTCTAAGTTTTGAATAGTCCATAGTTTTCTGCTTGTAAGAAGTTGTTGTGTCTTTAGTTACTCTATCAGTATAGATCTTGTTACAATGTTTTCTTTTGCCAATATGACATATAAATGAATAATAAAGATCCGCTACATGGCGTAAAACTCGAGCAAATGCTAATCGAACTTGAAAAAAAGCTGGGTTGGCAGCAGATGGGAGAACTGCTTAATATTCACTGTTTCACTAATCAGCCCCGCCTTAAATCCAGTTTGAAATTTTTACGAAAAACGCCTTGGGCACGCAGCAAAGTTGAAATTTTATATCTGAAAACTTTTTTCAGTAAACATAAGTCAACAACTAAATTGATTCGCGGCATCCTTGCTCAAAAGCAGGCTAAGGCTGCTGTTTCAACTGAAAACCCAAACACATTTGTCTGGCCTGCGATTAAGAGAAAAACAAAACAATAAAAGCTGCTGAGAAATGCGCTTTCATGGTAAAATCGCCCGGCACAGTTTATTTTTCTGAAATGATTAGGGTCTGTTTATCATTCGTCGCCGTTCCTGCTGGAGGCTGTTTTTTGCTCTGGCAAGGCGGAAAATTTAAGTAATAGCCATCTATAGTTAACATTTGACAACGCAGTCAGTGTGAAAAATAGCCCCAGCCCTTCGGGTAGTGCCTAAAGGTTAGGTTACGAAAGATAAACAGGCTCTAAATAAACAAAAAAATAATTAATTAAGCATTAGGAAACAACAATAATGGCACAACAAAATAAATTTGATTACCGCGTTAAACAAGATGGCAACACATGGAATGCGGAAATCACTCGTCGCGTGACAGCACGTAAAACAAGTGTTTCAAAGCGTCAAAAAGGATTTGCAACACAAGAACTTGCAGAGCAATGGGGCAAAGAACAGTTAACCGGCTTCTTAGAAAACCTACAGGCGAGTAACAAACGTAAAGCAGAAAAGCGTGCGCTTCGTGAACAACTAGCCGCCAAAGCTGAAGCAGAAAAGGCAGCGGCAGCAGCCTTATATGAAGAAAAGCGTTTAGCAGAAACTGAAGAAGATCATAGCGAAGATTGACATCCTCCCTCCACTAAATCAAAGATTTTAGTGGGGGATTCCTACTGCTAGACGCTCATGCCCGAGCGCAAGAATGTTTTTGGCCGCATTTATATCGCAGTCATGAGTGACACCACACTCACAAGTCCATTCTCTTATTCCAAGTCCTGCTCTACCCTTAGGACTGTTGC
>JBFGZH010000348.1:0-2907 GCA_041586895.1 Psychromonas sp.
AGCGCAGGCACTGGCGGCGCAGCAAGCCCTGCAAAGCCCTTTGACCCGGGAAGAAGCCCTGCAAAAAGCGCAGCAGGAGATTTTGGCCAAAGAAAGAGCCTTACAACAGGCGCAACAGAATACTCTGAAGATGGAAAAAGTATTACAGCAGGCGCAACAAAACAGTATCGCCGCTGAACATGCCCTGCAGGAAATTGAGGAGAAGATATTAGCTGAAGAGCTGCGCCTGCAGCAGGCGATGGCCAACAGCCTGGCGCTGCAAAAAGCATTGCGCGAAGCCCAGGATAAGGCTTTCCGAGAAGAAAGGTTATTACTGCAAAGCAAAGAAGAAATAGTAGCCGAACAGCAAAGGCTACAACAGGCTCGGGAAAAAGCACTTGCCGAACTTGCAGCCTCCCGGCAGGCCAAAAATAAAGCCTTAGCAGAGCAGCAGGCCTATCAGCAGGCTAAAGAGCGAGCCGTCAAGACACAGGAGCGCTTACTGCAAAGCGAGGATAACGAAGAGCAGGAGTTACAGGACGCGCAAGACAGTCAGGAAATATAACGCCTCAGGATTATCGCCATTATGGTGCTGAGGCAGTCATTGCCGCCTGCTGCTTTTTCAGTGCCTTTTTTTCTTTGCGGCGGCGTTTAAAAAAGTCGCTTATTTTGCTTGCGCACTGCTCCGCAAGCACTCCTCCTGTCACTTCGACCTGATGATTTAACTTGTCGTTCTCCAGCAGATTAAACACCGAGCCGGCCGCACCGGTTTTATAGTCACCAGCCCCATAGACAAGGCGTTTGACCCGCGCATGCACCAGAGCGCCGGCGCACATAGGACAAGGCTCCAGGGTAACGTATAAAGTACAGTCAATCAGACGATAGTTTTGTATCTCTTTTCCGCCTTCACGCAGGGCTCTAATCTCCGCGTGTCCGCAGGCATCGTGGTTGGCAATCGATAAGTTCCAGCCTTCAGCCACCACCCTGTTATCTTTCACTAACACCGCACCGACCGGAATTTCATTGGCAGCCTCAGCCTGCTCCGCCAGGGATAGAGCATAAGCCATCCATTTTTGGTCAAGCAACTGCTGCGGACTGAGTGGCTGTGTATTCTTCACCGTCATGACAGGAGCAGGTTATAATAAAATTGTGTGATAGCTTCACCATAAACAAGATAAGACCACCCCGCGATGGCAAGATAAGGGCCAAAGGGCATAGGCCGGCTTTTCTTGTCTTTCGAGGCCAGGATCATGGCAATGCCGATAATGGCGCCGGCCAGGGAGGAGATTAAAATAATAAGCGCTAATGACTGCCAGCCAAACCAGGCACCGAGCACGGCTAACAGTTTAAAGTCACCATAGCCCATGCCTTCTTTACCGGTTAATAATTTAAAAATCCAATAGATAGACCATAAACTTAAATAGCCAAAGGCCGCCCCTAAAACCGCATCGCTTAAACCAACAAAAGTACCGTTAACATTGATTAACAGTCCCAACCACAGCAATGGTAGCGTGATCTGATCCGGTAATAACATGGTATCAAAATCAATAAAGGTCAGACTGATCAGCGCCCAGGTAAGCAGCAGAGCAAACAGCAGTGGCCAGCCAAACGGCAGCATATAAGCAACGGCTAAAGATAACAGCCCGGTTAACAGCTCAATACTCGGATAACGTTTGCTGATTTTACAGGCACAATGTTTGCAGCGCCCTTTTTGCAGCAGCCAGCTTAACAGAGGAATATTTTCACTGGAGCCAATGACATGCTCACACTCAGGACAACGCGAACGCGGCACAAGTAAATTAAACCTGCCCTGCTCAGCCTTCAGATTAGCCTCGGGAAAGTACTCCGCACATTCATTTTTCCATTCCCGCGTCATCATTATCGGCAAACGATAAATCACCACATTTAAAAATGAGCCGATTAATAGCCCGACAATGGTGACCACGCCATAGAGTAAAGCCGGCTCCTGCTCTATTAACATCATTAACTCATTCATTATTATTCCTACTGACCATCAGATACGCTCAGACCCCAAATAGCCTTGGATCTGGCGGCTGAGATTATATCAGGCTTTTACAGGCGGGAAAATTTCATCGTCACTAAAAAAATAAGCGATTTCACGCGCGGCAGAGGCCGGGCTGTCAGAGCCATGCACGGCATTGCTCTGTTTAGACTCGGCAAAATCAGCGCGAATGGTGCCTTGAGCAGCCTTTGCAGGGTCGGTATTACCTATCACTTCACGATAGCGGGTAATGGCATTTTCAGCCTGAAAAACTTCAACCAGAATCGGTCCGGAAGTCATAAACTCGACTAAAGAATCAAAAAAAGGCTTCCCTTTGTGCTCGGCATAAAAGCCTTCCGCCTGCTCTTTACTTAACTGCAGCATTTTTGAAGCGACCAGCACTAATCCAGCCTGTTCGAAACGTACCAAAATAGTGCCAGTTAAACGCTTACGAACGGCATCCGGTTTGATAATTGAAAGTGTTCTTTCTAATGGCATAATACGCGACCCAAATAAAATGAATTGAACCTACAATATAGCGATATCGCCGCAGCACAGCAATAACAATCTAAAAAGATAGAATGGCATATCACATTTCCATTCAAAATATTGTTTTTAAAGATTTATTGATAGGTTGATGGGCGCTAGCAACAGTAAGCTGTGAAGAGTGAATGATGAACAGTAAATAGTCAGCAATTCAATTCCAGCAAAATGATATTGTTGATTATTATTTTTTATCAAGTGCGCGTTCGAGTGCTTTTGATGAGCTGCCGCTGGCTTGTAGGCGTTCCAGAAATCGCTAATATCACACCTGTGTCGAGGGACAGACACAGGTCGCTAAGGAAGGTGACCAGGACAACCGCCGGATGCGGTTTCATCAGGACGATGAGCTGGGAAATAAAGGGAGTAGGGACAAAAGAGTGGGC
>JBFGZH010000349.1:0-2900 GCA_041586895.1 Psychromonas sp.
GCTGCTGCATGCGCCCAAACAACGAGCGGCACTGTTAATCGCGCCAACCTCAGTTATAGGTAACTGGCATAAAGAGCTGGAAAAATTTGCCCCGAGTATCAAAGCGACCATTCATCATGGCGCAAAGCGCACAAAGCAGAATGATTTTAGTCAGGTTATCGCTGATAACGATATTGTTATTACCTCTTACGGCTTGATACGCCAAGACAAGGCATTATTTAAAGGGACAACTTGGTCTCGCTTGATCATAGATGAAGCACAGAATATAAAAAACCCGACGGCCGCGCAAACTAAGGTCATTACCAGTATAAAGGCCGATAGCCGTTTTGCCTTAACGGGGACACCGATAGAAAACAGGCTGATGGACCTATGGTCGTTATTTAACTTTTTAAATCCCGGCATACTGGGCACCCGTACTGCCTTTAGAAAAGAGTTTGAGATTCCGGTACAGAGGGATAATGATCTCAGCAAAACTAAAATCCTGAAAAATCTAGTCGAGCCCTTTATATTGCGCCGCTTAAAAACCGACAAAAATATCATTGCCGATCTGCCGGATAAGATTGAGCAAAAGGTCTATTGCGAACTGAGCAAAGAGCAGGCTTCCCTGTATCAGTCGATAGTTGATGAAGTCGAACAAAGCATCAATGAGACGCAGGAAAGCGCCGAGCAGAAGATGATCTTTTTATCTGCCCTACTGCGCCTGAAACAGTGTTGTAACCACCCGGCGCAACTGCTGCAGGATGGCAGCGAATTTAGCATAGAGCGTTCGATTAAACTGCAGCGACTGATTGAACTTGCCGGCGAAGCAATAAACAATGGCGAAAGCCTGCTGATATTCAGCCAATTTAAAGAGGTCTGTGATGCCCTGCAGCAGCTGCTGAGAACTCAGCTTGGTTTTAATACCTATTATCTGCACGGCGGCACTTCCCGCAAAAAACGCGAGCAGATGATTGAGCAGTTCCAGGCTGAAAGTTCACCGCCCGCCATCTTTGTACTGTCATTAAAAGCAGGGGGTGTCGGGATCACCCTGACCAAAGCAAACCATGTTATTCATTTTGATCGCTGGTGGAACCCGGCGGTAGAAAATCAGGCGACGGATCGTGCTTATCGTATCGGTCAGCAGAAAACGGTCTTTGCCCATAAATTTATCACTCTCGGCACTGTTGAAGAGAAAATAGATCAGATGCTCGAAGATAAACAAAAAGTAGCAGATGCAATTGTCGGTAACGATGAATCCTGGTTGTCGACGCTTGATGCCAAATCATTTATCAAGCTGATACAACTTAGACAACAAGGCGAATAGGGGTAACAGATGTCAGCAAAAATAATGCATAAAACATGGTGGGGCGAGAAGTTTGTCAGCGCGCTGGAAGCCTATATTGATCCCGGTCGCCTGCAACGCGGCAAGGCCTATCGCACAGATAATCGCATACTGGACTTTCAAATTGACGGCGGGAAGATTGAAGCGACCCTGCGCGGCAACATCAACCCCTATTTTGGTGTTACCAAGGAGCCGAGATATAAGGTTGCACTTAAATTTGAACAAATAACCCCGCAGCAATGGCAGGTGATCATAAAGAATATTTCCGGCAATGCCCATTGGCTGTCAAAACTGATGTTAAACGAAATACCCGATAATATTGAAGAGGCCTTTGCCAAGGGCAGCTTACTCCCCGCGTCATACCAAGATGTCCAGGCCAGCTGCGACTGCCCGGATTATTGCAATCCCTGCAAACACATTGCCGGCGTATATTATCGAATGGCCGGGATACTCGATAGCAAGCCGATGCTGTTATTTCAACTGCGCGGACTGACTGCGGAAAAGTTACATCAGGAGCTGAAAAAAACTGAGTTAGGCAAAGCCTTTTCAGAGCACCTGAGCCTACCTGAAAGCGTTGCAGTAGAATATCAGCAATATAAATATACGCCCGCCTATAGCCAAAAGAGTAAAAACGCAGCGGCAGTCAATACCAGGCAGTTTTGGTCAATGCCGGCTGATGTTCATATTATTGATAAAGAAAAGCAGAAAAGTACTGGCTCGGAGGCTCAGCAAAACAGTGACAGCATAAGCGAAATTTCAGCTGCGCTGATAAAGAAACAGGGTGACTATCCGGCGTTTTGGACAAAAAACAACTCTTTTATCGATGCCATGGAGCTGTTTTATGCTCATACTCGCAAGAAAAATAACAAGGATCTGTTTTAGTCCTGATAGCGTTTTTGCATAGCAGAATACTCAGGGGCCGCGGCTTCAGCCGCGCTATGTAATACAGCCTGCTTTGATAGCTAGGCTAAAACCGAGGCCCCGTGTGTAGCAACTAGGTTAGTCTATACCCAGATATTTATGCACCTGCACAGAAAGGCGCCAGTTGCGCTCGATGCAGACGCGGCTGCACAGCTCGGTAGCGCTGGCTTTCTGGGAAATCGGCTGCAGACAGATGGTCTTACCTTCAGTTGAGGGAAGTTGTGCCAACAGCTGCTCTAACTCTTCAATATCCTTTTCTCTGCCGACCGGGTGTTTGATCTCATCGGCCCGCTCCAGTGCCGATGGTAATACCACTTTACCGCCGCGCATATTCACTTTCGGGGAAAGGGTCACCCAGGTGCGCTTATCGGTCAATATAGGATAGGTACCGCTGGTTTCTATCTGCGTATAAAAGCCCTGCTCATGCAGTAATGTGGTCAATTCACGCAGATCCGCCATGCACGGCTCGCCGCCGGTGATCACCACTAATTTAGCCGTGTATTCCAGGCGTTTTATCTCATCAACAATCCCTTCTGCGCTGACGTTCGCCCAGCAGCTGGAATCATCACTATGATCCGATAAACTCTGCAGCGGGCTTTGTTTATCGGGGTCAATCTCCCAGGTGTTTTTGGTATCACACCAGGCACAACCGACATCA
>JBFGZH010000350.1:0-2892 GCA_041586895.1 Psychromonas sp.
GTCTTAAGCTTTTCCGTAAGTAAGGCCAAACAAACACTATTTTAATTTAATATGTTTTGGGTAAAATCCTGAAGCGCACGGAGAAATAAGATGCCAAGAAGACGCGTCGTAGCTACTCGTAAAGTACTACCAGATCCTAAGTTCGGATCAGAAATTCTAGCTAAATTCGTTAACGTTGTAATGGTTGACGGTAAAAAATCAGTTGCAGAAAAAATCGTATACGGTGCACTAAACACTGCTGCAGAAAAAAGCGGCAAAGAAGCACTAGACATTTTTGAAGTAGCTCTTGAAAACATACGTCCAAGCGTCGAGGTTAAATCTCGTCGTGTAGGTGGTTCAACATACCAGGTTCCTGTAGAAGTTCGTCCTTCTCGTCGTAATGCGTTAGCAATGCGTTGGTTAGTTGAAGCATCACGTAAACGTGGTGAAAAATCAATGGCATTACGTCTAGCTGGTGAGCTAGTCGATGCAGCAGATAACAAAGGCTCTGCGGTTAAGAAACGTGAAGACGTTCACCGTATGGCTGATGCAAACAAAGCGTTTGCACACTACCGCTGGTAGAAAAACATTAGCACAGGCAATGGCCTGTGCATTTTCGTTTCTTTACAAAGCTAAGTTTTATTTAAAAGGACATCATTTTGCCACGTACAACTTCAATTGAGCGCTACCGTAATATTGGCATTGTTGCTCATGTCGATGCAGGTAAAACAACAACGACTGAACGTGTTTTGTTCTACACCGGTCAATCTCACAAAATGGGTGAGGTGCATGACGGTGCAGCAATCATGGACTGGATGGAGCAGGAGCAGGAGCGTGGTATTACTATCACCTCGGCTGCGACAACGACATTCTGGTCGGGCATGGAAGGTCAGTTTGATCAGCATCGCATCAATATCATAGATACACCGGGACACGTAGACTTCACCATTGAAGTGGAACGTTCGCTGCGTGTACTTGATGGTGCAGTAGTTGTATTTTGTGGTACATCCGGTGTTGAACCGCAATCAGAAACAGTATGGCGTCAGGCTAATAAATACCACGTTCCGCGTTTAGTATTTGTTAATAAGATGGACCGTACCGGTGCTGATTTTGAAGCTGTGGTCGCACAGATCCAGACTCGCCTAGGCGCAACTTGTGTTCCTATTCAATTGAATGTCGGAGCGGAAGAAGAGTTTAAAGGGGTGATCGACCTGATTAAAATGAAGGCGATTAACTGGAGCGACACAGATCAGGGAATGACTTTCGATTATTATGACATTCCCGCTGAACTACAGGAACGTGCACAAGAGCTGCACGAAGAACTTGTAGATGCAGCTGCTGAAGCAAACGATGAATTGATGGAAAAATACCTCGAAGAAGGTGAGCTTTCCGTCGAAGAGATCAAAGCAGGTTTACGTATTCGTACGCTAAACAATGAAATCGTGCTGGCAACCTGCGGCAGTGCCTTTAAAAATAAAGGTGTGCAGGCGGTGCTTGATGCGGTGATTGACTTTCTACCTTCGCCTAATGAAGTTGCTGCTATTAAAGGCATCAATGACAAAGAGCAAGAGGTTGAATGTCCTGCGACTGATGACGCCCCCTTTGCTGCACTGGCATTTAAGATAGCAACCGACCCCTTTGTCGGAACCTTGACCTTTATGCGTGTGTACTCAGGTGTGGTTAATTCAGGGGATCATGTCTACAACTCAGTGAAAATGAAGAAAGAACGTTTTGGCCGTATCGTCCAGATGCATGCCAATGACCGTAAAGAGATCAAAGAGGTCCGTGCCGGCGATATCGCTGCGGCAATCGGCCTTAAAGATGTCACTACGGGTGATACGCTTTGTTCTCCTGAGCATAAGGTGATCCTTGAGCGCATGGAGTTTCCAGAGCCGGTTATTCAGATCGCGGTTGAGCCGAGAACCAAGGCCGACCAGGATAAACTGACCATTGCTTTGGATAAACTCGCTGCCGAAGATCCTTCATTCCGTGTTGAAACCAATGAAGAATCCGGGCAGATACTGATCTCCGGTATGGGTGAACTGCACCTTGATATTATCGTGGATCGTATGCGTCGTGAGTTCAGTGTGAACTGTAATGTGGGTAATCCGCAGGTAGCCTACCGAGAAGCTATCCGTCAAACGGTGGAAGTGGAAGGCAAATTTATTCGTCAGGGCGAAGGACCTAGCCATTACGGCCATGTCCAGCTTAAACTTGAACCGCTTGAGGCGGGCTCAGGATTTGAGTTTGTTAACGAAATTACAGATGGAAGTGTTCCTAAAGAATATATTCCTGCCGTTAGCAAAGGCTGTGAAGAACAGATGAACCAGGGTGTACTGGCCGGTTTCCCGATGCTGGACATTCGTGCAACATTAACAGGTGGTTCATTCCACGAAGTTGACTCGAGTGAGATGGCATTTAAAATTGCAGCTATGATGGGCTTTAGAGACGGGGCATTAAAAGCTGATGCCACTATCCTGGAGCCGGTTATGAAAGTGGAAGTAACCACACCGGAAGACTGGATGGGTGATGTTGTTGGCGACCTTAACCGTCGCCGCGGTATGATTGATGGTATGGATGACGGCCCGGGTGGCGTAAAAATCGTTCATGCCAAGGTTCCGCTTGCGGAAATGTTCGGTTATTCGACCGCATTACGCTCGGCAACACAGGGCCGCGCCTCATATTCTATGGAGTTTTTAGAATATGTGGCAGCTCCTAAAAAAATTGCTGATGCAATTATTGAAGCGAAATAAAAAATAAACTAAACTACGGACTTTCCATGTGACGGCATGTGGAGAGGTATTAACTGATAAAGAAGGTACACATTGTGTCTAAAGAAAAATTTGAACGTAATAAACCACATGTAAACGTTGGTACAATCGGCCACGTTGACCATGGTAAAACTACTCTAAC
>JBFGZH010000351.1:0-2884 GCA_041586895.1 Psychromonas sp.
ACCATCATCCACGCTACCACAAGTGATAAAACGCATCAGATCTTTGTTTTCATGAACGCGCAGATACTCTTCGATATCTGTCGCAATTAAATTTGTATCATTTGACATTATAAATCCTTGAAATAAAGAGATTAGTTTTTAGTTATTAGTCATCAGCTAAAACAATAAACTAACCTTTCATTATTTATTTGTCTGCATAATTGAGTGCATTAACCCTGAAATCATCGCTGCAATTTCTTTTGTTTCCTGCAACCAGGGCTTAGCAACTGTATCAGGCAAATAACCTATTTCGATACCGATATATATCTGCGTCCTAGCCTCAGCTAATGATGAACGTGAAATTTCTAAGAATCGGCATTGCTCTTTTGCGCTAACTCTTGTCATCCCTTCTGCAATATTACTTGGAACAGAAAGGCCTGAGCGAGTAAGCTGGTCTCTAAAGCCATAGTCACGTAATTGATTAGTATTTTTATAAATCTCAGCAGATAAACGGGCAGCTCTTTTCCAAACGTCTAAATCTTCAAAGCTCATAAGAAACTCTCTATGGGAAGCACTACCAATAACTAACAACTAATGACTAATGACTTACTTCTAAACCTTCAGTTTAAAAGTACCCTTCCATCTTTTTCTTCTCCATCGAGCCGGCGGAGTCATTATCAATCACTCGGCCCTGGCGCTCAGAGGTTGTCGTTAACAGCATTTCCTGAATGATTTCAGGCAGGGTTGTCGCTTGTGACTCAATCGCACCGGTTAACGGGTAACAGCCTAACGTGCGGAAACGAACCATTTTCATTTCCGGCACTTCTCCCTCTTCTAACGGCATACGCTCGTCGTCCACCATTATCAGAGCACCATCACGTTCAACGACCGGGCGTTTTTTGGCAAAGTATAACGGCACCATTTCGATGTTTTCCTGGTAGATATACTGCCAGATATCCAGTTCAGTCCAGTTCGAAAGCGGGAATACACGAATACTTTCACCACGATCCACTTTAGAGTTATAGATATTCCATAACTCAGGGCGTTGATTTTTAGGATCCCAGCGATGGTTTTTATCCCGGAAAGAATAAACCCGCTCTTTTGCGCGGGACTTTTCTTCGTCACGGCGTGCACCACCAAAAGCCGCATCAAAACCGTATTTATCCAAGGCTTGTTTTAAACCTTCGGTTTTCATGATATCGGTATGTTTTGCACTACCGTGCTCAAAAGGACTGATACCCATCTCCAATCCGCGCGGATTTTTGTGAACAATTAAATCAAAATCATATTTCTTGGCAAGATTATCACGAAATTCAATCATCTCTTTGAATTTCCAATTGGTATCAACGTGCAGTAACGGAAATGGAATTTTACCCGGGTAAAACGCTTTACGGGCTAAATGCAGTAAAACGGAAGAATCTTTACCGATAGAATAAAGCATTACCGGGTTATCAAATTCAGCCGCAACCTCTCGTATAATTTGAATTGATTCGGCCTCAAGCGCCTTGAGGTGAGTTAATCTATTTTTATTCATGATTGTCCTTCGGGTTAACAGTATTTAATTGTTATGCATGAAACATTATGCATCAATGCATTCTGATAATTAAGGGATAAAAAGTTATAACTTATAAGCAATAAGAGAATATGGCTGACGCCCATCTGTGATGGGTTATCGCCTGACAACTGTGGGTCAAGGCCTGATAAAGTTCAACAAGCACTGGCAAGTGCTTCATTTTTAATGAAAGTTCAGGCAGCAATAGGCTTCATAAAAACTACAAGCCAGCAGAGCGTGGATATTTAACGCGCTTAAAACACACCATACCTTGCGCCGACAAACAGCCCAAGGCAAATCATAAAGCATCTTGCCCTGCTTTAAGTGGTTTGTTGCTATAAGGATTTTATATTTTCGACAATGCCCTTCAGCAAGGTTTGCCGCGCTTGTGAACTCGCCCAGGCGGTATGCGGCGTGATCAGCAAACGGTTTTTTGCTGTAACTGAAAAGTAGGGATGCTCTGCCTGCATCGGCTCGACGGCTAATACGTCTGTGCCATGATAGATATCGTAGCTATCCAGCGCCCTGGCCATCGCCTGCTCATCAATAATACCGCCCCGTCCAAGGTTAAGGATAACCGCCCCTTTTTTCAGCTGCTGTAATGCTTTTTCATCGATCAGGTTTTCCGTTTGCGGATTAAGCGGCGCATGAATGGAGATAATGTCACACTCAGTTAACAGCGTCGCCAAATCAACCTGCGCAATTGTCTGCTGAGTATTTTTGCCTGAGGTCGAGTAATAGCAGAGCTCACAGCCGAATGCCTGTGCAATTTCAGCCACCCGCTGACCAATGGCACCATAGCCGACAATCCCCCAGCGCTTGCCTTTAATTTCACTAAAAGGCACGTCGATATGAGTAAAAATAGGGCTATCACACCAGGCTTTTGTCTGTGTGTAGTGATCGTAATAACGGCTCTGCTGAACCAGCTGCAGCAACATGGCAATGGTCGATTGAGCAACACTCTCCGTTGAATAACCGCTGACATTTTTAACCGCTATTCCCGCCTCTTGAGCTGCATCCAAATCCACATTATTCATTCCTGTTGCAGCAATGCAGATCATTTTCAGTTGTGGATTTGCTTCGATAACCGCTCGGTCAATCACCACTTTATTGGTAATGATCACCTCATTATCGGCAATATGTGCCAGTCGTTGCGCAGCAGAAGTGGTTTGATAAAAAGTGAACTCTCCCAATTCAGCAAATACGGACAGATCACTGTCACCTAATGTTAATGCATCTAATAATACTATTTTCATTGTTATTCCTATTAATGCCTGCTCTTAAGAAAGAAGATTAACATTAAAAGCAGATAAGAAAAAAGCCGAATAAGATTTCTCCTATTCGGCTTTTTCT
>JBFGZH010000352.1:0-2872 GCA_041586895.1 Psychromonas sp.
CCGCAATATGGCAAGAGCTTTGCGGTTGCGGATAATCAAAGCCTGCTTGAAGCTTTAGAGGCGGCCGGGGTTCCGGTGATCGGTGCCTGTCGCTCCGGTATGTGCGGCTCCTGCAAATGCAAGGTAACAGGTGAGGTTAAAGCAAGCAGTCAGGCAACCTTAACCGTCGAGCAGATTGCCCAGGGTTATGTGCTCAGCTGCAGCGCCAAAGCTTATTCAGATCTGGTCGTAGAGCTTTAGCTTATTGTAAAAACAACAAAGCCGATGCTATTAGCATCGGCTTTTTCTTATCGAAAAGTTTAACTTTTCAGCTTATTTATTCTGCTCACGCGCAATCGCACGGTAAGCAATATCATTGCGGTAGAACATACCATCCCAGCTGATCTGCTTAGCAAGTTCGTAAGCTTTCTGCTGTGCTTCAGTCACCGTATTACCTAAGGCAGTCGCACAGAGGACACGTCCACCGGCAGTCACCACTTTACCGTCAACCTTGCTTGTACCGGCATGGAAGACTTTCAGACCTTCCGTTTCTGTTGTCGGCAGACCAGAAATCTCTAAGCCTTTCTGATAATCACCCGGGTAACCACCTGCGGCTAACACCACGCCAATAGCAGCGCGATCATCAAATTCCGCGGTCATATCTGCCAGCTCACCATTTACGCCGGCTAAACAAAGGGTGACGATATCAGACTTCATGCGCAGCATAATAGGTTGAGTTTCCGGATCACCGAAACGACAGTTATATTCGATAACTTTAGGCGTGCCATCGGCCATGATCATCAGACCGGCATATAGGAAACCTGTGTATTTGTTGCCTTCAGCCGCCATACCTGCAACGGTCGGTTTGATAACCAGATCCATAATGCGCTGATGCATTTCCGCTGTCACTACGGGTGCAGGAGAGTAAGCCCCCATACCACCGGTGTTTGGACCGCTATCACCATCGCCAACACGTTTATGATCCTGGCTGGTTGCCATAGGGACAATATTTTCACCGTCAACCATCACGATAAATGACGCTTCTTCACCATCAAGAAACTCTTCAATCACCACGCGATGCCCGGCTTCACCAAAGGCGTTACCGGCCAGCATATCTTTAACCGCGTCTTCAGCTTCCTGCAGCGTCATCGCCACAATCACACCTTTACCGGCAGCAAGACCATCCGCTTTGATAACAATAGGCGCGCCTTTTTCACGCACATAAGCCAGTGCCGGCTCAATCTCGGTGAAGTTCTGGTACCAGGCCGTAGGGATATTGTGACGCGCTAAAAAGTCTTTGGTAAAGGCTTTTGAGCCTTCCAGTTGTGCCGCGCCTTTAGTCGGGCCAAAACAGGCCAGACCCGCTTCCTGAAAGGCATCAACGACACCGATAACCAGCGGTGCTTCCGGACCGACAATAGTCAGCTCAATCGCGTTTTCCTGAGCAAACTTAACCAGTGCATCAATATCCTCAACACCGATATCAACATTAGTGACTTTTGCTTCCAGCGCGCTACCGGCATTACCCGGAGCCACAAAAACATTTTTAACCTGTTCATTTTGTGCCGCTTTCCATGCAAGCGCATGTTCACGACCGCCGCTACCAATAATTAAAACATTCATAACTTAACCTTATTTATTCACCAGGGGCGAGGACGCTAGCCCTATCAGTAATGAGACTAGCGGGATAAAGCCCGCGCCCACCAGCAATTTTTCAATCAAAAAGCTAATCCTATTCTTGCTAAGTGATTTTAGTCGCAATCAAGGCGAAAGCGCGCAGCTTGCTCCTGCAAGTACTACGCACCTCCGGTGCTACGCCCTAAAGGGCCATCCTGCGGATGTTATAATTCTTTCCAGAAGAATTATTGAGCACTTTCAACGCAGAGTGCGGATAAAAGCACAACGCAAAATAGGATTAATGGCGGAAGTGACGCATTCCGGTAAATACCATCGCCATACCATGCTCATCGGCAGCAGCAATAACTTCATCATCACGCATTGAACCGCCCGGCTGGATCACACAGCTGATACCGGCTTCAGCGGCTGCATCAATACCGTCACGGAACGGGAAGAAAGCATCCGAGGCCATCACTGAACCTTCAACAACCAGGTTCTCATCCGCCGCTTTGATACCGGCAATTTTAGCGCTGTAAACACGGCTCATCTGTCCGGCACCGACACCAACGGTGGTACCGTTTTTAACGTAAACAATGGCATTAGATTTTACAAATTTAGCCACTTTCCAGCTAAATAGCAGATCCTTCATCTCTTCAGCCGTCGGCTGACGTTTACTCACCACTTTAAGATCTTCTAAATCAACCATGCCCTGGTCGCGATCCTGTACCAATAAACCGCCGTTAACGCGTTTAATATCAAATTCTGTTGTTTTGCTGCTCCACTCGCCACACTCAAGTAAACGCAGGTTTTTCTTGGCAGCCACAATTTGCGCAGCTTCCGGGCTTACTTTAGGGGCGATAATAACTTCCACAAACTGGCGGGAAACAATGGCTTCGGCTGTATCCGCATCGAGCTCACGGTTAAATGCAATAATACCGCCAAATGCAGAAGTTGGGTCTGTTTTGTAAGCACCTTCATAGGCATCAAGAATATTTTCGGCAACCGCCACACCACAAGGGTTAGCATGCTTAACGATCACACAAGCCGGCTCAGAAAACTCTTTCACACACTCCAGCGCAGCATCGGTATCGGCAATATTGTTATAGGAAAGAGCTTTACCCTGCAGCTGTGTTGCTGTTGAAACAGAAGCTTCCTGAACCTTACCTTCAACGTAAAAAGCGGCTGCCTGGTGGCTGTTTTCACCGTAACGCATATCCTGCTTTTTCTCGAACTGCATATTGATGGTGCGCGGGAATTTAGATTCCTCATCACCTTC
>JBFGZH010000353.1:0-2868 GCA_041586895.1 Psychromonas sp.
CGCTAAAGGCGCAGGCAGATCTTCTCCTTGACCCGCAGGAGCTACTGGCGCTGCACTAGGCGCGGCGGCAACGGGAGTCGCCGGAGCGGCTGGGGCAATACCTTCAATACTGCCCTGCGGGCCAACCTGTACGGTAAATAACTGACCATCAACGGCAACCGAGTAGGTTTCCGGCTGGCCTTTTGCTGGCGCGGCTTTGGCAGGTGCAGCAGGTAAGATATCGTCTGCGCTCGGTACGGGCTCGAAGGCATCCGGATTATTACGGTTTTCTAAGAATTTCAGACCAATTTCAGGGAATAACGCATAAATAAGTGCATCATCGACTTCCTGCTCGGCCAGCTTAATACCTTTTTCAGCCGCAACCTTTTTAAGCTCGGCAACGATAGCCTGCATTTCCGGCTTAATATTATCTGCCGGACGACAGGTAATAGGCTGTGCACCTTCCAGTACTTTCGCCTGCAGCTCCGCGTTTACCGGTGCAGGCGTCGCACCGTACTCACCTTTTAATACACCGGCCGTTTCTTTGGTAATATTCTTATAACGCTCGCCCATCAGGACATTAATAACCGCCTGTGTACCGACAATTTGCGAGGTCGGTGTTACCAGAGGAATATAGCCAAGATCTTTACGCACTACAGCGATCTCTTTTAATACTTCATCCATCTTATTCGCAGCGCCCTGCTGTTTAAGTTGGCTTTCCATATTAGTCAGCATGCCACCAGGCACCTGGGCAACCAGAATGCGTGGATCGACACCTTTTAACTCACCTTCAAACTTAGCGTATTTTTTACGCACATCACGGAAGTAAGCAGAAATCTCTTCCAGTTTAAGCAGATCCAGGCCAGTATCACGAGCTTCTCCCTGCACCATGGCAACCAGAGTTTCCGTTGCCGAGTGGCCATAAGTCATGCTCATTGAAGAAATGGCTGAGTCAATAATATCGACGCCGGCATCAATCGCTTTTTGTTGTGTGGCCACACTTAAGCCGGTAGTCGCATGGCAATGCAGCGCCAATGGAATATCTGTGCTGGCTTTAATTTTTGTCACTAGCTCTTCGGCGACATAGGGTTTTAATAAACCGGCCATATCTTTAATACATAGTGAGTGACAACCCATATCTTCAAGGCGTTTGGCCATATCCACCCAGTTTTCAATAGTATGTACCGGGCTGGTGGTGTAGGAGATAGCACCTTGAGCATGCCCGCCTACTTTTACTGCTGATTTAATCGCAGTCTCAAAGTTGCGTACATCATTCATGGCATCAAAGATACGGAACACATCGACACCGTTGCTATGGGCGCGCTCGATAAACTTTTCCACCACATCGTCTGCATAGTGGCGGTAACCTAATAAATTCTGACCACGCAGGAGCATCTGTTGTGGCGTATTGGGCATAGCCGCTTTTAAAGCGCGAATACGATCCCATGGATCTTCACCAAGATAACGAATACATGCATCAAAAGTTGCGCCTCCCCAAGTCTCTAACGACCAGTAGCCCATGTTATCGAGCTTTTCAGCAATCGGCAGCATATCATCAATACGCATACGGGTTGCAAACAGTGATTGATGCGCATCGCGTAGTACCACTTCGGTAATTGCAAGTGGCTTAGACATATTCACTTTCTTTTCCATTTTTTTCTTCCCTATGTTATGCCGTTGTCGTTTTACGGTATTGCTGCACTGCAGTGGTGATAGCGGCAACTAATTTTGGATTTATTTCAGATGTTGCAGAAGCACTCTTTTTCGGGGTTGCCTCTTTCTTAACAACAGGTTGATCTGCCGGGATATATTTTGCCATCAGGGTGACGGCAATTAGCAATAAGCCTAAGAACAGAAACACAAAGGTCATTCCCAACCCCATCAGTGTCGCCGCTTTTAATAGCGATTCATTCACATCCATACTTTATTATCCTTTCTTTACATATAATGATTGCACCTGAAGTTTTATGAATAATTATTCACAAAGACTCTACATTTAACGTTTTATAAACAGTGAACAAACAAAGCCTTATCACCAGAAAAAGCACGCTAAAAGTCAAAAAAAAATACCTATTTTCCTTAATGTAAGCAAAAATCACTAAGATTAAGGGAGCTCAGCATAGCTCAAAAAGCAGCATATTGTACGGGATTCCGGCTAAAATTAAAAGGTGCGCCAGATCGCACTTTAACAGCTTAAGAAACAAGCTAAAAATCCGCTATTTTTAAGCAGCTAAGCCAGACATAAACGTAGATCCGATAAAGCGTGCTGCCAAGGCTTAACAAATACCTAAAATTGTAGTCAAAAGAAGACCGATTGCCAAACAGCCGCATAGAAAACAATAAGTATTCATAGCAAACGAATTTTTAATCAAAAAACAGTTATTACCGTTAAACTTTGCTGTCCAGGAGGACAGGTTAAAAGGCTGCTATCAGGCCAAGCCATACAGTCGGCTACTTTAACTAGACTAATAAATAATGATTGATTTGCAAGAGCGCAAGCGCTCAATAACCAAAATAAATATGGCAATGCACGCAGGCAAAAATAAAATATGGAAGATCTAGCCCTGGGACACAGAGAGCAAAGAGAAAACAGTAATGAGTTTATAACTTGAATGGTTTTTCTCGGTGCTGCTGTTTTTAGATTTTTAAACGACCTGATTCATCTCGATAAGAAATATGAATATAAAGAAGATGGAATAATAGGGTTAATCTAAAGATGAATAAAAATAGAAAAGATGGTGCGGGTGAAGGGATTCGAACCCCTGACCGCCTGGTTCGTAGCCAGGTACTCTATCCAGCTGAGCTACACCCGCATAGTGCATAATATTAATGGGATTTAATATTATTAAGCTCTTAAAAACAAAAAACTTACCTAAGTAAGTTTATCTA
>JBFGZH010000354.1:0-2861 GCA_041586895.1 Psychromonas sp.
CCATTACCCATTACCCATTACCCATCACTCATAACCTATAACCCATTACCCATTACCCATCACTCATAACCTATAACCTATAACCCATAACTCATTACCCATTACCCATCACTCATAACCCATCACCGCAGCGCTGATATACTTCAATATTAAAATCACACTCTACCGACCAGGATTTTTCCTGCAGTAAGTCAGCCATGATCTGCTCAGTAAACTTCCAGAAAAACGGGGTCATCTTAATCAGGCTCTGCAGTATTGACGCTTCAGTTATCTGTAGTGAATAGCTAAGATTGACCTGCTTAACCTTAGTGAATCCAGCTGGGGGATTGTTTTCCTGAGCATGCTCATTAACCTGCTGATAGATTCTTTCGCGCAGCTGAAAGAGATGACGTGGTGCCGGTGTAACGGTCACCAGGTAGCCACCCTGTTTAAGCAAACGCTGCAGTTCGCTATCTAATGACGGCGCATAGATGCGCAGCAACAGATCCAGACTGTGGTCTGCCAGTGGCACGGCATAAGCACTGGCTACACAGAAGTTAACACTTTTATTGCGCTTAGCCGCATAGCGCACAGCTATCTTAGAGATATCCAGGGCATGAATAACAAATTCTTCCGGCATTTTACTTGCCAGCAGATTGGTGTAATAACCTTCACCACAACCGAGATCCAGCAGTTGTGCCTGCTCTTTCTCGGCTAATAAGCTACTGACCAGCTGACATAGTTTTTCCGCCAGCGGCAGGTAACCATCGCTGTTTAAGAATTCCCGTCGCGCCATCATCATCTCTTTATTATCACCCGGGTTTTTAGAGTTCTTAGCATTCACAGGGAGGAGGTTCAGGTAACCTTCTTTGGCAAGATCAAAGTGATGGTTATTGGCACAGACCTGGCTGTTCTTGATTTTTTGTAAAGGTGTCCGGCAAAGCGGGCAAATAAAAGCGGTCATAGTAGGCTCTATTAAGACAGGCAAGGAGCCTTACCTGTCTTGTTGGGAATCAATAAATAACGTTATTGTGATACTGTAAAAGCGTCTTCTTAATCTCTTCCATGGTCTCATGGGAAGGTGGACTCACGCCTTCCAGCGGATAAGTCTCGCCCATCGCGGTCCACTTATGTTTGCCGAGTTCGTGATAAGGCAGCAGTTCTATTTTTTCGATATTCTTCATCGGCTCAATAAACTTACCCAGCGCCTCTGCATCTTCGACACAATCGGTATAACCGGGAACAACAACATAACGTAAATACACCGCCTGATTGCGCTCTGCTAAATACTTGGCAAAATCCAGTGTATATTTATTGCTGACATGGGTCAGATCGATATGTTTTTCATTATCCATCTGTTTGATATCTAATAACACCAGATCGGCAACATCCAATACCCCTTTGACCGTATCATCTAAACGACGTACAAAACCGTTAGTATCCAGGCAGGTATGGATTCCTTCCTGCTTACAGGCAGTAAAAATGGCTTTCACAAACTCCGGCTGCAGCATCGCTTCACCACCGGAAACAGTGACGCCGCCGCCTGATGCCTCCATAAAGTTGCGATATTGGACCAGATCCGCCATCAGCTCATCAACGCTCATTATCTTGCCGGTTTCAGTATCCCAGGTATCACGGTTATGGCAATACTTACAACGCATCAGACAGCCCTGTAGAAAGATAATAAAGCGGATACCCGGACCATCAACGGTACCACAGGTTTCAATTGAATGAACATGTCCAGTTACTGACATTAACAACCCCTTTTAAACTGATTATCTGATCTGTTTATTAAAAACAGCTCAAATAATCACTTTATTGTCGCCAAAAAGAAAGGCTTCATTCCGAAGAATGAAACCTTTTCTGATTATAACAGGCTAAGAAAAAAGTTAACCTGTTTATCGCTTGTTTTTACAGGTTAGCTGTAAAGGTACGCGAGATAACATCGTTTTTCTGCTCTTTAGTTAACGAGTTAAAACGAACGGCATAACCAGAAACACGGATAGTCAGCTGCGGGTATTTCTCTGGATTTTCCATTGCATCTAATAACATATCACGGTTCATTACGTTTACGTTTAAGTGTTGACCACCTTCAATTTCAGGTGTGTGCTTAAAGTAACCGTCCATTAGACCCGCTAGATTCGCTTTTTGCGATTCATCAGTTTTACCCAGTGCATTTGGTACGATAGAGAAAGTATATGAAATACCATCCTGTGCGTAGGCAAAAGGTAGTTTAGAAACAGAGGTTAATGATGCAACCGCACCTTTTTCATCACGTCCGTGCATTGGGTTTGCACCCGGTGCAAACGGCATACCGGCACGACGGCCATCAGGTGTGTTACCCGTCTTCTTACCGTATACAACGTTAGAGGTAATGGTCAGGATAGACTGTGTTGCACGCGCGCCACGGTACATGTTGTGAGACTTGATTTTCTTCATGAAGCGTTCAACAAGATCAGAAGCGATATCATCAACACGAGGATCGTTATTACCGAATTTAGGGTAATCACCGTCGATTTCAAAATCAACAGCAATGCCGTCTTCGTCACGAACAGGTTTAACTGTTGCGTATTTAATCGCAGCAAGTGAGTCAGCTGCAATTGAAAGACCGGCAATACCACAGGCCATAGTGCGCTCAACGTCACGGTCATGAAGCGCCATTAGTGATGCTTCATAGCTATATTTGTCGTGCATGTAATGGATACAGTTCAGTGCAGTCACATATTGCTCTGCTAACCAGTCCATAAAGTGATCCAGGTTGCTGAATACTTCTTCGTAAGTTAAAACTTCATCGGTGATTGCCGGTAATGTTTTAGGACCCACCTGCATTTTGGTTTTTTCATCAACACCGCCGTTGATGGCGTAGAGAAGCGTTTTAGCAA
>JBFGZH010000355.1:0-2851 GCA_041586895.1 Psychromonas sp.
AGTGCCAGATAATCTATTAATCCATGAGAAAACGTTGTGGAGTGTTTGATACCTAACAAAATAGTGATGGCAAAGGCGGAGCCTGCCAGTAGAGCATGAATGACGTATAGTACAGGAGCGACAAATAAAAACGCAAATTCAATGGGCTCGGTAATACCCGATAAAAAGGCGGTTAAGGCTGCAGCTAGCATAGTCGCACCTACTTTGGATCTATTCTTCAGATCCGCAGTATGCCAAATCGCAATGGCGGCACCGGGCAGACCAAACATTTTAAACAGATAACCGCCCGCCAAATTACCCGCAGAGGGATCTCCTGCCATAAATCGGGCGATTTCACCATAAAAGAGTTGTCCTGCCTCATTACTGTATTCACCCAACACCAGTAAAAATGGCGTATTCCAGATTTGATGGAGACCAATAGGGATCAAAAGTCGCTCAATCAATCCAAACAGAGCAAAGGATAAAGCCGGATGTTGTAAGATCACCCAGTCTGAGAAGATATCTATCGCATAGCTAACATAGGGCCAAATATATCCCAGTAGCAAGGCTACCAGCAAGGTTAACACTCCAGTAGCAATGGAGACAAAGCGTTTGCCGGCAAAAAATCCCAGATAATCGGGAAGCTGTAATTGATGAAAGCGATGAAACATAGTTGCCGCAATGGCACCCGCTGCAATGCCACCAATAATCCCAGTATTCACACTGCCCTCTGCGAGGTTATTTACGCCAATAAAAAAAGGCACCGTCAGTGTGATGATTTTATTTAACATCAAATAACTAGCAATACCACACAGTCCGGAGATGGGATCGTTGTCGGTAAACTCTAATGCAATGCTTAGTGCAATAAATAAGGGCATATTGACAAAAATAATACTCCCTGCTTCGAACAGCATAGATGACAAAATGGCAGGTAAAAAAGAGAAGTTAGCCGCCCCTAGCGACATAAAAATACCAGCAATCGGTAACACACAAAGTGGTAAAACAAGGCATTTACTTACCAGCTGTATACTGGAAAATAATTTTTTCATGATAATTCCAAATAAAATAGTAAAATACTGTCTGTTGTGCACCATTCAATCGGGCAAACAAGCAGTAATCGGTTTTAATTAAGAAATGTTTCTACAGGCTGATTAATCCGCTATTGAGTATATGTATGGACAACCGGTAGTTTCGGGTGGATTCGCGTATTACAATCTAAAAGTAGGGAAGTCGCCGCGTGAATGCTCAGCAGCGCTTTACTTTTGCTAAAGGTATGGCATTGTTCATGGTTGTTTCACTGCAGCCATACCTCATATAGGTCATTCTTGTTGCTCTCTCTTTTATAAAAAATGCTTTTAAAACCGACATTGGCCATTATCATGTACTTAATGATACGCTGTGCTCAATGTTGCTTTAAAAGGTAATTACTGGCTTTTATAAACCGCAAACCCAAATGCGGAAAGCCTTAATGTTTCTGCCAATTGACAAGGTTTTTCGTTATAAATATCCATCACAGCTCGTCCCGAAAGTGCAGTTGGAAGTTGAAGTTCAGAGGCTTTATCACTGTTATTGATGGCGATAAAAATCTGCTCATCATTACTCTCTTTTTGATAGAGAAGACTCTTTTGTGTGTCATCAATCACTAGCCATGTTATTTTATGGGCGCGTAGTGCCGGGTAGGTTTTGCGTAACTTAATGATCTGCATAATGTGCCGTTTCATATTGAGATCATGTCTATTCTCATCCCAAATCATACACTTGCGATTGAGTGGATCTGCTCCGCCATCTAAAGCAATTTCACCACCATAATAAATACAGGGAGAACCCGTGTGAGTGAATTGGAACAGATACGCCAATTTTGCTTTTTCTTTGTTAGCGGCGCATTTGTCGATGATACGTGGAGTATCATGGCTATCTAATAGTAAAAAAGAGACCTCATTAACGTTAATGGGATAGTTAACATTTATCTCATTAACCGCGGATTTAAACTGACTTGCATTTAAGGTTCCACTGGCGAAAAAACCTAAAATAGCATCGCTGAGAGGGTAGTTCATCACAGCATCAAACTGATCACCTCCGAGCCAGTTTATTGAGTCGTGCCAAACCTCTCCCAGAATATAGATATCAGGCTTAATGGCTTTTAACTCGTCACGGAAACGTCGCCAGAAACGTTGATCCACTTCGTTGGCAACATCTAAACGCCAAGCGTCGATATCGAAATTACGCACCCAATAACGTCCCGCCTCAAGCAGATAGTCAATCACTTCAGGGTTTTCAGTGTTCAGTTTGGGCATATTTTCCGCAAAAGCAAAAGCGCGATAGTTAAGCATATCTTTACTATGGCTATCACGTTTTGATTCATCAATAAGAGGGAATTGCTCAATATAGAACCAATCTACATACTTTGAATGTTCCCCATATTTCAGCACATCTTGCCATTGCATTGAGCTGGCACCAATATGATTAAAAACAGCATCAAACATCACTTTGATGCCCCGGTTGTGTGCCTCCTCAAGCAATGTTTTTAATGTTTCTTCATCCCCAAAGGCAGGGTCCACTTTTAGATAATCGGTCGTATCATATTTATGATTACTCCTGCCTTGAGTGATCGGGGTGAAATAGATCCCCGTAATACCGAGATCTTGAATGTAATCAAGATGGTCAATGACTCCTTGTATATCCCCGCCAAAAAAACAACTGGATGTCGGATCTTGTGATCCCCAAGGCAGCGCATTTTTAGGAGAGATAGCAGGATTGCCATTGGCAAAACGCTCAGGAAATATTTGATACCAGATAGTGTTTTTCACCCAGGGGGGCGCAGTAAATACATCGCTTGGATTAATGTATGGGAAGCAGAAAAAGTTAAGTAACT
>JBFGZH010000356.1:0-2841 GCA_041586895.1 Psychromonas sp.
AGTCTGTTTCATTTTCCATAACATCAGAACAAACAACAGACCTTGCTAATATTGTCCTATCTACTGAAAAGGGCTCAATAAGTGGTCAGGTTGACGCTCAAGGGTTAGATAATCAAGCCAATATTCTTGTTTATGCAAGAGCAATTGACGGCACTGTCTATAGTGCACTAACCAATGAGTCAGGTATTTATCATTTTAATAATTTGCCAGTCGCATCTGGTTATAGTGTTATTGCTATGCCCAATGACTTCAATGCCGCGAAAGTTGATAATGTTGAAATAGAAAAAAATGTATCAACTTTGGTTGAAACCTTATATTTACAGCGAGTGCAAGCGAATAAAGGCAGTGTGACAGGGTTTGCTTTGTTTGATGATCAACTCGATAAAATGCAACATGCAGGTATATTAATCTCAGTTGAAGAAACAGATCAAGAATCAGTAACAGCAAAAGATGGCTCTTACATATTGAATAATTTGCCTGTAGGAGAGTACACGCTCAATATTACTGATTCAAATTATCAAGCGACATCAAAAAGCATTTCAGTTATTCAAGGTGCATCTACCTTATTACCAGTAATTACTTTAAAAAGTAAAACAGGCATTTTGGAGGGTAATGTAGTTGATGAAAACGCATTACCGGTTGCCAATCAAGTATTAGTTTTATTTCCTGGTGGCCTAACAACCACTTCAGATAGCGATGGGATGTTCACTTTTTCCAATGTGCCAATTGGCGAATATACGCTTGAAGTAAATGCAGTTGGTTACCACGCAAATTCTATGCCCGTATCTATTGCCGAAGAATCAAAAACCGTCGTTCTCAATGAACCGGTCGTATTACAACCAATCTTATTTACAGGTGTCGTTAAGGCACAAGAAAGTGCGTTAGCCAATGCGGAAGTCGTCATCGCAGGTGGAAACTTAAGTGGTAATCTATCTGTATTTACCGATAGCGATGGTGAATTTTCTTTTAGCCGATTATCTTCGGGGAATTACAAGTTAACAGTCGAAGCAGAAGGGCAAACTAAGCAGATATTAGGTATTATTTTACCTGAAGAGAAAGACTATGTGCTGCCTTATAACATAGACTTAGAACGTACATATGGTGTGGTTTCCGGTACGGTATCATTAGCTTCTAGCACTGACTATTCGGATGTCGTCGTTACCGTTCCTGGTCTTGCAGAACCTTTTACAACGGATGCAACGGGTAAATGGCAAGTGACGATACCGACGGATTTATATAGTGGTGAGGTGACATACAGTAAAGCTGGATTTGTTGCTCAAAAAGTTGCCACTCAATACACTGTAGAGGCTAATCAAACGTTATTTTTAGCAGACGTAGAGCTTGCTCAGGTAACCGGCTCGGTTTCAGGTCAGCTCTTGACTGCTGATGGTGTTGCGCTTTCTGGTGCATTAGTGGTAGAGCAAAAAAATAAAAATCAAATTATCACTACTGATACAGGGGAGTTTAGCTTTGCTAATTTGCCTGTTGGTAATATTACGCTTGAGTTTCAGCAGGAAGGTTATGTTTCTCAGCAGGTGTCAGTGCTTGTAAAAGAAGGAGTGAATACATTACTCGATAATATTGTGTTAGTACCACGCACATTCACCGGTAAGGTTACTGATGGTGACAATGCGCTTGAAAGTGCATTAGTTACCTTAGTCGGTAATAGCGGAACGCTAACGGCACAAACCTCATCAACGGGAGCGTTTAGCCTTGCAGGGCTTAGTGCCGGTAATTATCAAATTCAAGTGTCAAAAGCCGGTTATAGTAGTGCACTGCTACAAATAGTAATGCCGGCAGTGGCTGAGTATGTATTACCATTTGATATTACTTTGGAGGCAGTTCAAGGCTCTGTGCTGGGGAGTGTTGCGCTTGGTAATCGCACCAATCATGCGGGCATCGAAGTAAGCTTAAATGGCACCTCATATAAAACATTTACTGACTCAGTGGGAAAATGGCAGATGAGTTTACCTTTGGGAAATTACTCGCAAGGGCTGACCTTTTCAAAAGAGCTTTATGCCAATGCTGTTTATAATGAAACCCTGGTGATTAATGAGTTCGGCGAATTTACTGTCGCACCTGTAAACCTTATGCAAACTCACACTATTGTTAAATTTAATGCAAGTGCCGCGAACACCTGTTCTGGCGCTCTTACGGTTGCTGTACTAGGAGTTGACCATGGTTTCAGTGCTACATACCCAATCGAGTCAGGTGTTTTTAAACAAAAACTTCCGCTTGGTCGTTATCAATTTACCTTGAGTTGTAGTGCGCAAGGCTGGGAAACGATTGTTGAAACTGTTGAGCTTAATGAAGGACTTGAATTCGTTGAATATGAAGATCATTACCTACGTCAAAGTTTTGTTGTTATTAATGATGGTGCTATTTATACCAATCAGCAAGAAGTTAGTTTAGCAATAGGAAATACCGATGCCGTTGAAATGAAGGTCAAATTGCAAAATTCGACTGCTTCGAGCAGTTGGGTGCCTTTTCAGTCAACGTACAGGCTTTCCCTTGAACCGCTCGATGGTTTACAACCTATTGTTGTTTCATTTAAAGACTCCTCTGGGCAGCAGTTACAAGATGTAACAGCGAGTATTACGCTCGATACCAGTATTAAGGTTAATGCTTTTGAAGCGATAAGCGCGTCAACTAAGGGTGATGAATTGTCGCTGAGATTGGATCTTGCCGGAGAAACGGGTGCTAGCGTAACGGCAAGTTTAGCGGGTGTCTTCTCTGATATTAAGCTACTCGATAATGGTGCTGGGGGCGACACGCAGGCCGGTGATGGTATATATGAACGTAAAATTTTAATTACTACGGCTAATGAAGTTAATCGAAAAG
>JBFGZH010000357.1:0-2832 GCA_041586895.1 Psychromonas sp.
CAACGCGGCGGAATGCTGATACATGGTGCAATCATTGCTCGTGAATATGGTATTGCCTGCGTTACTGGTATTCCCTTGGCCAGTCAGTTTATTCAAACCGGTGACCGAATTACAGTTGATGGCTATTTGGGCATAGTCACTAATCACAGCAGAACGATCAATGAGGTTTAAATTATTAGATGGGTGGCCCGCTCTTTATCTTGGCAGAATCAAGACAACAGCTGCATAACAAGGCTACATAGATTATTTGTAAATTTATGAGATACTAGATCCAGTATTTAATATTGGAAGATCATCATGTTAGTATTTAATTGCACTAAAGCGGCAGCCAATTTTTTTACTGTCACCCGCAAGGGTAAAAAGATAAGCTGCATTGAGCCAGCTCCCCACAAAACCATTGCCGAATCTATTGCAACGCCCGTCTTTCCGCAAGATGTTGATCCGCAGGAAAACAACGGCTTTCAGTGGCAATGGCTGGTGCATTGCGTTTCCATTAAACGTAAGAAATACCTGTTGGTCATGGATTATCACAGCCGTTATTGCCTGACCTTTCCTGCCGGTAAAAAAGGCGATCAATATGAATTTTTAAATACCTTTGAGATGCATTTAAAAGCAAATTTTCAATGTATTGCCGATCAAGAGATGGTTGACAGTGTGGAGGTAGACAGCTGTGTTGATGTTTATGACAGCCTGGTAAATACCTGTGCTTTTTATCAACGCGGAGATAGAAGTGTGCAGGGACATATCAAAGAAGTGGCTTGGCATCTGGAAAGACAGTGCTACGAAGAGGGAATGCTCAGCGAAGATATTGATTGTTTAGGTTTTAACCTGTTCACTGGGCAAATACCACGGATGATCAAAGGCAACAAAGACTATATCTTTCCAAACGAAGCCTTCTTATCCTACTGGTTAAGCACATTCTCAGTTGAAAATAGAGCGCCACATATTAGCAATGATAATGTTGTTAATATTTCTCAATACATTAAAAAATGATAACAGGCGCAAATACAAGGTAGTCATACATGCAGATCATCCATCTCTTCTGGCAGCAAAGCAGCCAGGAGTTTAACAATAGCGGCTGTTTATATTTATGGTTAGAGCAGGCCAAAAAGCTTACTCGCGGATCCGCCCCAAAAGAGCACTATTACCCTTATCAGGCCGACAGCAAATTATTAAACAGCTGGTTTACAGAGAATTTTAACCGTTTTCTCCCTAGAAAACAGATGAAGCCGAGTGCAGAGATAGAAAACCTGCTCGTAAATCTTCCCTGTGATCAGGCTAAGCAGCCAATACCCTCGCCGGTTATCGCTAATTTAAACAATTTAGATAATAGCGATTATGCCGGCATGGCCGCCTTCACTTTAAATGTGTTAAAAATAGAGCAGCCGCTGGCTTTTTTAAAAGAGCTTAATTTTCAGTCTTATTATTTTGCCGATGAGCTGCAACTGGCTGACGATGCAAAATTCTGGTTAAAAGTGGCCACGGAATTAAGCCTGATGATCAAACAGGATCAATATATTCCCTTTATCGTCGCGCAAAAAATGAATAACAAGACCTGCTTTCATAGTAAATGGCAGCCGCTCTCCGCAGACTATCAACAGCGCCTGCAACAAATTGCTCCGTTAATGCCCTTTTCGGCCTGTCTCGTTGATCCTGCTTTAGCTAAAACTGTCCAGCTGCAGCCGATGGCAGTGCTGCAGCATTTCTCTGAAGTGCAGTTAAACACCTTGATCAGCAATACTCACTACCCGCAAACGGTACATAAAAAACTGCAGGACAGCTTTATTGAAAGCAGCCTTAACCTTAATCAAGCGAATATAAGCGAGCAGGAATGGAAGTCCTGGCGAGTGTGGCAGAATAATTTAAGCTACGATCAGTTCGGCTCACCCTTTCATCTCTGTTTTCGCCTTAATGAAGCTTCTTCCAGCAATGCTAATGACTGGAGTTTGGAAGTACTGCTGCAGGCCAAAAGCGACCTCTCCTTTATGGTCAATCTTGCAGACTTCTGGCAGGAAAAGAGCAGCAAGCAGGCTTTTTTTAATAAGATGCTCGGCAGCGCCATTGAGCGCAATCTATTACTGCAGCTTGGCTACGCCTGCCGAATATATCCGCTTTTAGAGCAGGTATTTGCACAAAATATGCAGCGCAAGCGGATCACCATAACCACAGAGCAAGCCTTTGCTTTTTTAAAGGAAGATGCATGGGCGCTGCATGCCTGCGGTTATAAGATCAGCGTTCCCTCGTGGTGGACAACATCAGGGCGCTTAAAAGCCAAGATCAAACTGCGTGCCGCTAAAAAATCCGCAGCAGACGAAGCCTCAGGCGGCTCAGCGACATCCTATTTAAGCCAGGAAGGATTAATCGATTTTAACTACCGCTATGCCATTGGTGAACATGAGGTCAGTGCTCAGGAGTGGCAGGCGTTGATTGATTCCAAGTCGGAGCTGGTGCATTTTCGCGGTCAATGGATGCAGCTTGATGCGAAAGAGATGGCCAGAATGCAGAAACTGATTGAAAGCTCGCAACGGGATAAACACAGCGGTGATCTGCAGGATCTGTTACTGATGTCGGCCAATGAAGAGCTGTACAGTGCCGAATTCGACGATACGATAAGCGGCATGCTGTCAAACCTGAAAAACAAAGAGAAACTGGCCTTAATCGCACAGCCGGCCAATTTAAAAGCGCAGTTAAGAGCTTACCAGATCCGCGGCTTATCCTGGTTAAGTTACCTGGAAAATTTAGGGATGAATCCCTGCCTGGCAGATGATATGGGCTTAGGTAAAACCATGCAGCTTATCGCCCTGCTGCTGCATGCGCCCAAACAACGAGCGG
>JBFGZH010000358.1:0-2828 GCA_041586895.1 Psychromonas sp.
CATGTGACCCTGGTTGAGCGTTCGCCAGTAGCGGCGGCTTTGCTTGAGGATGGCCTGCAGCGCGCCTATCTGGATTATGAGATTGGTGAGTGGATGCAGCAGCGCATGCAGCTGCACTTCGGCAGTGGTTATGAGTATCTTAAGTCGCAGCACTGCGATGTTGTCTATCTGGACCCTATGTTTCCGCATAAAAAGAAATCCGCATTAGTGAAAAAAGAGATGCGTGTTTTTCAGGGGGTGGTTGGTGCCGATGCCGATGCCGATAAACTGCTCGAGGTGGCGTTAAATGCGGCGCGTTATCGTGTCGTGGTTAAGCGCCCGGACTATGCGCCATTTTTAAATGATAAAAAGCCGAGCATGAGTATTAAAACCAAAAAAAATCGTTTTGATGTTTATGTTAAGCGGGCAATCCCGCAAAATATAAGTCAAGAAAATACAGATTAGGTAAATTCAATGGCACAGGCCGGAGTGACAAAATGAGTCGAATAGTTGCTAGTTTTAAAATCAGTATCGTGGTTTTTGCTCTGTGTTTATTGCCGCTAGCGACACTGAACGTCTCTGCGCAAGAAAACCTAAATACGCTGCCGGCGCAGAAAGCGCGCGCGGCTGTCAGCTCGTCTTTGCCGAGCGAGATGCTGGCACTGCTTAGCGAAGAGGAGCGCAACTGGCTCGCCGCCCATCCGCGCATTACTATTGGCACGCATCATGCCCGGCCGCCTATCAGTTATGTCGACCGGCGAGGCGTGCCGCAGGGTATCGAAGTAAGGTTAATCCAAGCCCTGAATAAGCGCCTTGCAAATCGTCTGAAAATTGTCCCGGGACCATGGCAGCAGAGTTATGATCGGGTCAGGAACAGAGAGCTTGATGCGATGATGGATATTAAGCCGACAGTCGAGCGTGAGGCTTACTTGAACTTCACCGACCCCTATCTCGAAGTGCCTTATGCCATCTTTGCTCATACTGATAGTCCCTACCTGAAAGATCTTCAGGACTTAAGCGCTAAAAAAGTCGGAATAAGACGTGGCCATTCCCTGCTTTCTGTACTGCAGAGACAATATGCAAACATTGAGGTGATCGAGTACGATTCCCGCAGTGAGGGGCTGAATGCTGTTGGCAGAGGTGAGCTTGATGCCTATATCGGCAACCGCACCCTGGTCAATTATCTTATTGAAAACGAGCTGATCAGCGATGTCGTACAATACGGCACAGTCAGTGAATCCTCGTCAATCAACGCGATTGCGGTACGTAAGGACTGGCCTATTCTGCGCGATATTCTGCAGAAGGCGATGGATACCATATCAGTGCAGGAGCGGCGCACTATTTTTCAGTACTGGCTTGAACCCCGGCAACAAAATACCAGCCTCAAGTTAAATGCACAGGAGCAGGCCTGGAAAAATGCCCATCCTGTGGTAACTGTCGGCAGCCCTAATCATTGGCCTCCGCTGCTGAGCAGACGCAGAGGCATGCATCTTGGTGCCACTGCCGACTATCTGGAGCTGTTGCATGAACTGACCGGTATCGAGTTCAGGCTGGATAGCCGTAGTTCGCAAACAGTGATGGCGCGTGCTCAGCAGCACAAAGTAGATATTCTCTCTGGTGTGGCATTTACTGCTGAGCTGGCCGATAAGTTTATTGTCAAGACGCCTTATTTCAGCAGTCCTGTCGTTGCGGTCACTAGAGCCTGGACACAGTATGAAAAGATAAAGACAGGCAGCGCTGAATTTTGGCATCCGGAAATGGCTGATGTCAGGGGCGTAGCGGTTGATAAAGGCAGTGATATTTACAACTTGCTGAGCAAGGAATATCCGCGACTCAAGCTTAAGCCCGTTGCCAATGTATCGGAAGCCTTGCCGTTGCTTTCCCATGGGCTGGTGGACGCCTATCTGGGCACGCGCTCCGATATCACCCGCTATGATATTCCCGCGGAGTATTTGCCTCTTAAGGACACGCGGCTGCCTGAAGTACCGATCTATTTTGCCGTGCGTGCTGACTGGCCGGAACTTGCCTCTATTATCAGCAAAGCACTGGCGGCTATCAGTGATCAGCAGCAGCTTAAAATTCAGCATCGCTGGCGCACTATGGGTAATGAGCAGAGTCGCCAGGCTGAGCAGGCAATTGCGTTAAGCCCGGCAGAGCAGCAGTGGCTGCAGGCGCATCCGGGATTAAAGTTGGGCGTCGATCCCGACTGGCCTCCCTTAGGATATTTTAATCAACAAGGTGAATACAGCGGGCTGCTTGCTGATTATCAGGCATTGATTGAACGCAGTCTTGGAATCAGCATGGAGGTGCACTCGGCGCCAAGCTGGGCAGAGGTGATGGCGAAACTGAGCAACGGCGAGCTCGATGTTATCGCCGGCATGAGTCCCACCGTTGAGCGGCGCAAAAAGTTTCTTTTTACCCAGACCTATATCGATCAGCCGCTGGTCGCCGTTACTCGCCAGGATATGCCGGATCTGCACAATATGCAGGCGCTGAATGGTAAAATTGTCGCGCTCCCAGATGGGCATCAGCAGGAAGAGCGGGTCAGGCGTGATTATCCGCAGATTGAGATACTTAAGGTCGCGACAGTAGCTGACGGACTGAAGGCGGTGTCCAGCGGGCGTGCCGATGCTTACCTGGGCAATCCTTTTGCAGCGGGCAATGCGATCAGTGAAAATGAGCTGCATAATCTGCGTATCAACTTTACAACGGAATACCCCTATCAGCTTGCCTATGCGGTGCGCAAGGAACTGCCGGAATTAGTGCCGATCCTCAATAAAGCCCTGGCGAGTATCAGTGAGCAAAGTCGTTATCGCATCGAAAATCAGTGGCTGCAGGCGGAGCTCGAC
>JBFGZH010000359.1:0-2814 GCA_041586895.1 Psychromonas sp.
ATAAACAGTCCGCTGCGCAGGCAAATTGCTATCAGGGTTTTGCTCGTCCGTTAATAGATCATTTCTCATCAAAACTATCACTATCCGCCAAGCAGTGCTGACTGGCACAAAAACATATATACACCAGTGCCGGCCATAATGCTCAGCAGGGCATTGCTACGCCAGAGATGCAGTGCAACTACCAAAGCCAGTGCCAGCAGTTCTGCCGGGCCGTCAGAAAAGCTGCTGAAACGCAGGTCACGAAAACAGTAGAAGAGTAACAGCACCATCATCACCGGGGGTAAATAACGCCCCAGATAGAGCAGCATCGGATGATCGCTGACTTTATAAAGCACAATAAACGGCAGAATGCGAGTCATAAAGGTGGCGATAGCCATTACTGCGATAAACAGCAGCAAGTAGTGAATATCCTGCATCTATAGTTCTCCTTGTGTGCGCATCTTAGCTGGCTTCAGGCGAAGCAGCAGTAAAACGACAATGGATAACAGGATTGACATCAACAGCATATTGTCGCGACTGAATAGCCAGATTGACAAAAAAGCGATGATGCCGGCCATGATAAAGGGAGGGGACTCGCGGATCACTTTATACTGCTCGATGGCCAGTACCATAAACAGCGCCGGAAGCGTAAACTCCAGTCCGCTGGTATCAATGCTGATATTAGCCCCGAGAATCGCCCCGATAGTCGAGCCTATTATCCAGTAGCTATGGTTGAGCGCGGTGATTAACAGATAGAAACTGCTCTTCTTCTGATCTTCTGGCGGTCGGGTACCGGTCAGCAAAGAATAGGTTTCATCGGTTAATCCGAAGATCAGGTAAAACTTGCGCCAACCGCGCGTTTTGAATTTATTGAGCAGAGAGATGCCGTAAAACAGGTGTCGGGAATTAAGCAGCAGGGTGGTGATCGCCACTTCCAGCAAGCCTGCGTGGTTGGCCAGCAGGCCAACGGCCATAAACTGCCCGGCACCGGCATAGATCAGTAGCGACATTAGTGCGGCGTAGATCCAGTGGAATCCCAGTTCGTTGAACAAAATGCCAAACGCCATGCCCAGGGGGATATAGCCAAACAGCACAGGAAGGGTTTCCCTGAAGGCTGTGTGTAAAAGAGTTTTATTCATGAAAAGTAGTTACCCTATCTTCCAGCAGTGCTCGCTATTTATGCCGGTTATCGAAATACAAAAAACAGGGGGATTATACTCAGCCAATTGCGCGCTGCAAACAATGAACGTGTTGAACCTTTGGTGTGAAGTCGAATAAGCTGCTAGTGAAAAATAAATAGACTACCGGCAGGGGGACTGATAGACCTCTTCAAGCAGGTTTAAAAGCGGCAGAAACAACATCTCGACTTCGGCAATGTCCAGATGACTATGATTAGGGAAGAAAAAGTGGCTGTTGCGGTTGCGCCGTGTGCGGGTAATGATATAGAAGAGCTGACTTATTAATTTTTTCTTTTCTGCAGGCAGGGCTATTTTTGCAAAGAGTATATTCTCCGCATATTTTAATGCGGTACCTATGGTGCCCGTGTTAATTTGCGCAATATAAGTGATCTCCAGTTTCTCAAGCATCTCCTGCAGCCATAGATTGTTATCTGCCCTTACTTTTTCGCTATATTCACCATGGGCTCTTTTTTTAAAAAAGAGGATATGATGTTTTAACAGACAGGCTTTGAGCAGGATCTCTGCGGCAAGTGATATATTGCGCCAGAAATCGACGGTTGCAAAGGGGCTATGTGCGCAGACATTGGCAATGGCATAGCGGCCATGATCGTAGACAATAATATTTTCCAGGGTCGCCAGATGGATGGCATAGCGGTGATTATCTTCAGCAAGATTACTGATATCGACACTCATTATATTCCCTCCAACCACGTCCGCTTATTAAGTCGTTCCATATTGTTTACCCTTTCAGCTTTATTGTCTTAACTATAATATAAACTACATCCTCTGTTGCTAGTTCACCGAAAATACAGCAGCACAAGCACCTGCGTTTAAATAAACTTTTGATTTTAATCCTGAAACGATACTAGACTTTAAGGTGCTACAGCCAGTTTTAACGAACCTTGCGGAATTCTCCATCCATAACTTGTTTGGGTGGAGATGGATAGCAAACCAACCGCAGGTTGGTCTATCTTGGTTTTGGATATACTCTTATTTCATATCATAAACGTAATGACAATGTCATTGACTGTATTTACAACCAGTGAAACTGGGTCTATGATGATAATTATGAAAATTAAAATCCACACTAAAACACTAAAGGTAAGAATCCGTGATAAACATGTAAGCACCTTAAAAAAATGGGCTTACGGTGTGAATCAAGTGTGGAACTTCTGCAATGAAACTTCAATAAAATCATTGAGTAATGTGAGTCAGTTTGGCCCGGCTCGCCCCACTTTTCTGTCAGGCTATGATCTCCAAAAGCACACCAAGGGGATGAACAAAACGCTCGGCCTAAACTCGGCTACAGTGCAAATGGTTGGCCATGAATATGTCACTAGACGTAAACAATTCAAGAAATACAAGTTGAATTGGCGAAAATCTGGTGGTGTTAGGCGTTCGCTTGGCTGGATACCAGTTCGCAAAGATTGTATTAGCTTCAAAAATGGTCAGGTTTACCATAACCGCCGCTATTTCAGCATTTGGGATAGTTACGGGTTATCTCAATATACATTCAAGTTACGCCAAATCCATACAAAGTTGCTCTTTTTTTAGAAGCAGCAGAGCTCGAATATGAACTTGTGCCAGTCGATACCGCTAAAGGCGAACAGCATCTACCTGAATTTCGAGCGCTTAATCCCAACGGCAAACTGCCGGC
>JBFGZH010000360.1:0-2787 GCA_041586895.1 Psychromonas sp.
GCTATTGCTGCTGGTCAACATAAATCAGCTTGGAGGTATCAAAGCCGCGCATTTTAGCCATGGCAATAAACTTCTCCATAACCTCAGGACTGACTGTAGGGGTTCTTGCCAACAGCCACAAATAGTCTAAATTAGGCCCCGAGACAAATGCATATTGATAGTTATCCTTATCCAACTCAAAAATAACATAGGAGCCATAAAAAGGTCCAAAGAAGGAGACTTTCAGGTAGCCTTCAGTTGCATTGTTAACAAAATAAGCCTTACCTTCTGCTTCCTGCCACTTATTATCAGCATCCGAAAAACCACGGTTGAGGACCTTAACCCCGCCATCTTCCTTTAAACTGTATTGAGCTGAAACTTGGCTTAATCCCCTTTCAAAGGAATGATCCAGACGGGCGATTTCATACCATGTCCCCAAGTATTTATTGAGCTCAAAATCAGAAACCGGCTTAACCGATTTAGGCATGCCGAGACAACCCGTAAGGGAAAAGATTAATATTATCAATAGTGCTTTTTTCAACTTATTCACCTCCAGCAAAGGGACTAAAGCAAGTCATTGAACCGAGAAAATCAAACGGGCATTCGCGCTGTGCAAATTGTCTTATCAATTGTCTGAACTACTGTCTTTATCATTATAGGGGAACTGAGTATGGCCATAGCGGATAACGAAGATAGTTATCGCTAGAATAAGGATAGCACCGGCAAGCCCAAGCAGTCTTAATGTGTCCAAGTTCTTCATATCGAGGATCATATAACGCGCCATGGCCACTATGGCAATATACAAAGGCATGCGAACAGGTAACTTGCCTGACTTGAGGTATATCGAAGCCATGGCGATCACCTCAAGATAGATAAACATTAATAACAGGTCAGCCAGGGTAACGGCTCTGGCATTAATCATTGATCCTATTTCAAAGAGCATGGCAATCACGGTTGAAATGGAAATAATGAGCAGGCCGATATCTTCAACTAAAGTCAGCGCTCGATGGCCTGAAATTTTAATTTTGTTCATAAGTCAATTCCTGATGTCATACAGCCGATACGCAGTATTGGTGTTGTTAGTCTTGTCTATCTTGGATTAGGGGCGCCACTACAGTGACTTAACAGCCTGCAAACGCCCATTGGCCCAGGCGATGTTGATAAAAGCTATCAACACTACCTCTTTTAATATTGTTTATCAAACACTTATATCTTTAAAATGTAATCACTCGGAATTAAGCGTTAGCTTCAGGCCCTAGGCCTGGATAAACTGCAGATCCAGCTCATTAAAGGACTGTACACCAGCCCTTTGCAGGAGATTCTGCGCGACTACCAAGCCGATTTTAAAATAGTAGGTTGGGGCTGTTTGATTTTAAAGAAAATACTTAGGCAATTCAAAGGGATTGGCGCATATTGGCGCGAATTAAAATATTTCTTGGCGTAATCCGATAGTCACAAAATTGCTCCAGCACCACTTGATAGCCCTGCTCCTGTAGATATAAAGCCCTGTCCAAAATAAGCCACATCTCTAACGGGCGCCTAAAAACATGACGTACCAATTCCATTTTTTGTATGCTGCGGGCTCTGATTTCTGCAAGGGTTAAATAGTGCTGCCAATCTATCTGCTTGTCGAGCGTTAAATCATGTTGCTGTAGACACCAGAGCGCAAAATCCTTAAACGTACCGCTAAACCAGCTTTTCTTCACCGAAGGAATAGGTACATAGTGCGGGTTTTGCGTTAAATCAGCCCTTAAAGCCTGATAGGCCAAACGCCACAGTACCTCTTTTTGACGTAACACTGCCACCCTGTTACCGCCGGTTAACTGTGATTGTACGGCCATTTTTATCTGCTCTTTAGTCAAGGCTAACGGGCTTTGCTGCGCATAACTGGACAAGCCTTGATAGCTTTCTGCCTGTGTTAAATGGTAACAACAGGGGATCACATCTATATTGGCAACTTGATGTTTAACACTCTCTGCCAGTAACTTGGTATGTAAATCACCACAGGCATGCATAGCCACAACATGTTGCTGGCCTGCCAACAGCTCGGCTTGCGTCGCTAAGACATCGGCATGAATAAATTTCTGCTGCAGTTGCAGTTTATCAGCTTGACCCTGCCCTTGTTGGCACAAATCAGCTTGCCACTCAATGCTGGCCACTGAGGTTTGGTGATGAAATGCCAAAAGACGCCCCAAGTGCCCTTTGCCTGCACACCACTCGACAATGGGCTGCTCTTTAAATTGAAAACTTTGGCTGAAAGCTTCTATCTGCTGCCATTTTCGTCCTGCAATATTGGTTTTCAGCCAAAAGGGAGAGGCAATCTGGCTTTGCGTACTCAGCGGCAAGGGATATTGCTCACGCCAGGCGAAGATATCCGGGAAAAAGGCGGAAAAACATGCTTTTTGCTGCTCAAGCTGAGTATCTATTTTATTGAAATCACTGCTTGGCAACTGCTCAAGATAACCGCTTAATGGAGAATTCGACCAGGGATAATCCTGGTGCTGAAAAGGGGTAAATTGCCAATATTCATTGTATTTGCAAAGCAACTTGTCGAGTTCAAGGAATGCGCTAAGTAAATTCATTCGGGCTCTATGTCTGTCGAAAACGCTAATTTAACCTTAATTTGCCTCTTTTAGCGAGTAACTATTGATACAGGATACTGAATAGCCGTTCTGAAACACTTATGCAAACCTGATCATGGCTGCTGGTTTCTTCTGCTTTCAACGATGCTGGTTGTGCCTGTTGTTAAACAACAGGCACAGAGCCGTCATCTCCCACAGCGTTAATTTCGGCTGAACTAGCCGTATA
>JBFGZH010000361.1:0-2783 GCA_041586895.1 Psychromonas sp.
AAGGACAGGCAACGGAATCAACACCTAATAATTTAACGCCACGTAAAATAAACGGCATCACGGTGGTCGGCAGATCAAAACCGCCGGCCAAACCACAAGCCGCGACTGCGCCATCATAATCCATCTGTGCTAACACTTTAGCCAGCACTTTACTGCCGACGGTATCCACCGCACCTGCCCAGAGCTGTTTTTCCAGAGGGCGAGCCGGTTCTTCAAATTCGCTGCGCTCAATAATACGGGCAGCCCCTAATGCTTTTAATAGTGGGCCATTTTCTTCAACACGCCCGGTCACGGCAGCAACCTGATAACCCAGCTGCGCCAGTAGCGTGACCGCCACCGAACCGACGCCGCCGCTGGCTCCCGTTACTAATACTTCCCCACTTTCAGGCTTAACGCCGGCATCGATTAAAGCCTGCACGCAGAGCATAGCGGTTAACCCTGCAGTGCCAATCATCATTGCTTGTTTACTGCTTAAACCTTGCGGCTGCGGCACTAACCAGTCTGCTTTCAGGCTGGCTTTTTCAGCCATCCCGCCCCAGTGACCTTCACCAACGCCCCAGCCGGTCAGGACAACACTATCACCTGTTTTATAACGCGCATCTTTAGACTCAATAACACGGCCGGCTAAATCAATACCGGGCACCATAGGAAACTGACGGACAATGCGTCCTTTACCGGTAATCGCCAAGCCGTCTTTATAGTTTAAAGAGGAATAATCAACGGCAATTAACACCTCGCCTTCAGGCAGCATGGATTCATCAATCTGGCGGATTTCGGCAAGGGTCTGTTTGTCTTGCTGCTCAAGGATAAGGGCTTTAAACATAAGGTAACTCCGAAGTAATAGTTGAAAATTTTGAGTTTTTGCAGTGTAGAGGCGAATCTAACATGAAAAAAGTGAAACTTACGCATTAACTCTATGCGCAAGGTGCATAGGTGTGATAATTGTGCGGGTTAGCTGATAAAAAAGCGCCAGTAGCCGCAGGCAAATAATGAAACCAGAAGAATACCGAGGAGATTTAATAGCAGGCCATATTTCATCATAGTGTTGACTGTTACGGCACCACTGCTCATGGCAATGGCATTTGGCGGCGTGGCAATAGGCAGCATAAAGGCATAGCTGGCACAAATGGTGGCCACCATCATCAGTAAGCGGGTATCTAAGCCATTGTGCTCACAAAGCGCATAAATAACCGGTAGCATCATAGAGATAAGGGCGGTGTTACTGGTGACTTCGGTTGTAAAGGTGACTAAACCAGCGATCAAAATAATCAGTAGAAGAATCGGCAGAGCACTGAATGCCTGTAAAAACAGCGCCAGTTGACTGGCCAGTCCGGAGCTGGTGAACAACGCGGCAATAGAGAAGCCGGCGCCAAACAGAAAGATAATCTCAAAGGGAATTTTTTTGCTGTCCGACCAGTTGAGAATATTGATAGGCGGTATAAATAACAGCAGCCCGGCACAAAGTAATAAACCTTTCTCGTTTAATCCCAAACCGCCATAATAGGGTTGTATCGGTGAGTTGGCAAAGAGTAACAGGATCACTGTTATCAATACAGCCGCGACTTTTTTTTGCTCGGTGGTGAGCTTTTTAGTCGCTCTTTTTTGCTGTTTATCTAAGCGCTTGCCTTTAGTCCCCCAGGAAAGGATCCAGCCGAGCAGCAGAAACATTATTAACGCTAAAGGTAATACCAGCATGATCCATTGTGCAAAAGGAATAGCCGGCAGCTGTAACTCATTAAAAATACCGTACAGGATAAGATTGGGGGGTGTGCCAATCGGAGTGATAATACCGCCGATACTGGCGCCATAACAGAGGGCCAGGGCAAAGCGTGTTTTGAGCGCATTATCGTCAGTTAAAAACAGTACCAGCGGCATCAGTAACAGACAGCTGGTGGTGTTGGATAAAAAGGCACTCAGACTGCCCGCCGTGCACGCCAGCGCGTAGATCATGCCGCATACCGTATGCGGGAATATCTGTAAAATTTTGTCGGCAATAACACGGTGCAGGTTGCTTTTTTCAACGCCAATGGCCAATAGAAAGCCGCCAATAAACAGAAAAATAATGGAGTTACTGTAATGACTCGCCACGGCATCGGTCGTCATTAAATTAAACATCGGAAAGAGTAAGAGCGGCAGCAGGGAAACGACCCCGAGCGGCAGGGCACTGTTGCTCCATAAAATAACCAGCATAGCGATCAAGCCCAGTGCCATCGCCTGCTCTGAGGCAAGCCATAACTGCGCCAAAAAGTAGAGCATAAAAGCACAGCAGGCAGCAATACCTATCTTGGCGACACTAGTGCTGCTGAGCAATCGCCACTTGCTTACCTCGTTAATCATAAGCCTCACTCTAACTGTACATCTAGTTATAATTTTAGTTGATGCAGGAAGGAGTTGACGGAAAAACCTGCCCTATATCAATAAAAGGTTAGAAATGGCAGGCAGTGAACGGCAGGTGTTATCGGCCGGCTTTACGGCGATGGCGATTCGAGGCTTTACTCGGGATGCTTAGCGGCAGCGGACGCTTTTCAGCAAGCAGATGCCTGAGCGCTAAGAGCGGATGGTAGATAAGCATGCGCGGGCCGGCATAATGCATGATTTTTTTGGCCTGCTGGCGCTGTTGCTGTTTGTAACAATGAATAGGGCATTGCTTACAAGTCGGTTTGTTTTCTCCGTAAGGGCAGCGATCTAACTTTTCATTGGCATAGGCGAGAAATTCAAGACATTGCGCACAGGGGACAGACTTCTCTGCGCTAGAATGGTGAGCACGGCAGTAAATATTAACC
>JBFGZH010000362.1:0-2773 GCA_041586895.1 Psychromonas sp.
CGCTACTGCATCGCCGCGAAAGAGGGGTAAGCCTGACCAGCGCCGGGCAGCAGTTTCTACAGCACGCGCGGCAAATTCTACGCCAGGCCAAGGATGCGAAATTAGCGATGCATGCGATTGAAGGGTTGGATCAGGGCGAGGTTGAGATTGGTGTGCCGACCATGTTGGGCTCCTATTTTTTTCCGCCGCTGATCATGGCTTTTAAACACCAGTATCCGAGGCTGCAAATAAATATTATTGATACCGGCACAAGAAATATTCGCCACAAGCTGCTTACTGGTGAGTTGGAACTCGGCGTTGTTGCCGATAAAGATCTCCTGCCTGAATTAGAGAGCGAAAAGTTAATTAAAGAAGAGATGGTGGTCTGCATGGCTGCAGATCATCCCCTCGCTGCGCATCAGCAGATCGAATACCGGGATTTTCTCGCCCATGAGTTAGTGATGTTCAGCAAGGGCTATTACCACCACTCCCTGATTCAAAAAATCAGTCAGGAAGAGAATAGCAGTCCGAAAGTGGCATTCACCAGTAACCTTTTGCCCATGATTAAATCGGTGATCCGTAAAGGCTATGCGATCTCGCCTATGTGGGATGTGGCTATTCAGGATGATGATGAGATAGTGACGCGCCCCTTTGTCGAACCTTTTTTTATCGAGCTCAGCCTTGCCTGGCGACGCGATAGTTATTTGTCCCGGGCCAATCAGGCCTTTTGTGATTTTGTCTTGCAGCAGGTGAAAAATGGCTAGCTTATCTTATATAGACAGTCTAAGGGCCACCAGGGTAATGAAAAAAGCCGTGACTTTGCGTAATATAGCCGTTAGCAATGGGAAAAATCAGTAAGTTACAGTAGTTTTTGGTGTTCAGGGAAATAGTGTATGCAAAACCGGGCGAGTCAGATGTATATTTTGCACATCTTAAAAACCAGCGGCAGTTTTACCAAGGCGGCGAAAGAGTTAGGGGTGTCTACTTCTCATGTCAGCAAACAGTTGATGCAGCTGGAGTCTGAACTCAATGTCCAGCTGGTACAACGAAGCACCCGCAATTTGACCTTGACCGATGCCGGTGTGCAGTTTGCAAAATATTGCGCCAAGTTATATTCCGCCATTCAAAATGCCGAGGCGTTTATGAAGAAGGAGATAGATAATAGCTCCAGAACCCTACGTATCGCATTGCCCGGCTCTTTCGCTACACTGCATGTGATTCCGCTATTAGATAAACTGCAAAGCAAGTTTCCGGAGATCAACTTCGAAATTAACCTTTGCGATCATAAAGTCGATATGCTCAATGACGATATTCACCTGTGGATAACGACCCATAACGATATTGGTAAAGGCTATGCCTCACAAAAAATTGCTGATGGTCACTTTGTCCTTGCTGCAGCGCCTGAATATATTAATGCTCACTCCCTGCCCGAGCATCCCCAGGACCTGTTAAATCATAACTGTGTAATTTATCAGAACCATGAACAGTGGCCATTTATTAAGAATGATGAAAAAATTAATATTCAAGCATCCGGTAACTACCGGGTTGACCTTGCCGAAACAGTCAAAGAGGTAGTGAGTTCAGCGCACGGTATTGGCTATATTGCGACTTACCTATTAACGGATGAATTCGCAACGGGGAAACTGCAGCCGCTGCTGACTGACTGGAAGGTGAATGTAGAGATGCCTGTTTATGCTGTTTATCCGCGTGAGAAACTCCTTGCCGAACGACTTGATATTAGAACTGTGATCTTTCTTCTAAAGGAAAATATCGGCTGCCCGACATACTGGGATGCGGCTTTAGCGCCGTGGATGAAAAACGCTTAACGGACTCTCTGCAAATTACCATGCTGCGCTTAAGTCGCTAGATGCGTATTGGCGAATGCTGTCACTGAAAGCACAATACTGACGCACCAGTTTTAACTTTCCCTGCACCAAAGTGATCCAATCATCTGTTTTGACAACAAATAAAATTGCATGCTTTGTGCTTGCTGCAATATAACGGATCATTAACTTATAACTTTATACTCATAATTTTATCTGTGTCGGTTTTTTTATAAGCAACCAAGAGTGCTAATTGTGATCTGCCTTCAATAAAACAGGCTGTTTCCCTGTTTTTTGGTGTAATTCATCACATTTTCTCTATATATTGACGTTAAATATTTAAGGTTTTTTTAGTTGGCACGATCTCTGCTAGATTTCTGTTATAAGAATAAAATTAATAACTAAATAGTTGAAAAAAGAGATTTAAAAAGCCGTGCTTTGGCAATCTCTTTTGCACAACTAAGACAATAAAGGAAACTGTTATACAAATCGGTATGGCGGTGAACAAAAAACAAGGAAACTAACTATGAAAAAAGCACTATTACCTGCAATCATCTCAGCACTATTTGCCACTTCTGCATCAGCAGCAAACCTTTATGATGCCGAAGGTACATCGGTAAACATCTCTGGTGAAGTTGATGCGTTTTTTAAAGCTGACAATAGTGACAATGATGATGGTACGCTTAACTCTTACGCTAACGTACAGTTTGACCTGTCAACAGAAGTGTCTGAAAGCGTAACTGCTTTAGCTTCTTTTGAAGTTGAAGCTGATAACGGTGACAGCTTTACAGTTGATGATGCCTGGGTAGGTTTTGCAACTGACCTCGGTACGGTTAAGTTAGGTGAAACGGGCAGCTCATACGCACTTCTGGAAAAAACTGAACTGTCTAATGAGCTAGATGAGTATGATGTTGATTACTCTGATTCAGAAGGTAAAGGCCGTGCTATTCGTTATCAAAACACGTTTGGTC
>JBFGZH010000363.1:0-2764 GCA_041586895.1 Psychromonas sp.
CGACCGCTTTCACCCCCACCTTATGGCATTCTTTGGCAATATCGATGGCATATTCCATAAAGATCACCGGATCATTATAGGTAAAGGCAACGCTCTGACAACCATAGCGCACAGCCGCAGCCGCTAACTGCTCAGGCGAGGCCTGATCGGTCAGGCTATCCCAGTCCCGGGATTTGCTGATATGCCAATTCTGGCAAAACTGACAGCTGAGATTGCAGCCCGCCGTACCGAATGACAGCACAGATGAGCCCGGCAGAAAGTGATTGAGCGGTTTCTTTTCAATAGGATCAATACAGAAGCCGCTGGAGCGGCCATAGGTGGTCAGTACAATCTCCCCCTGATGATGCATGCGCACATAACAGGCGCCGCGTTTGCCTTCTCTGAGTTGACAGAGTCGCGGACAGACATCGCATTGCACCCGGCCGTCGGGAAGCTTTTGCCAATAACGGGTCGGCCAATATTCGCTGGACATAGATAAATTCTCCTTTGCCTTATCTGATCCTAGTCCAGCCTTGATAGTTTGCAATTCACACTGCATGAAATGTCAATAACAGCCCATATCATTCACATGTTCGGTCATCATAACTATCTCAGTATTTTCTGCGGCAGTGATAAACGCCCCCACAAAAATAAAGAGCTGTTTGCTCTGATTGCTGGCTTTGAACGATTAAAATAAGCAGCACAGGGTAAATATATGATCGCCCTCACAGCTGCAGTTTTAAAATGCGATGAAGATCGCGCTGTAAAACAAAAACACTTTAAACAAAAGCTGAATCGGTTCAGTATCTAGCTCAACCGATTCAGCCGCATTATAAAAACAGCCTGTTTTTCAATTCTGCTGAATAATAAAAACTCAGAGTGTTAATGCTCATGCATTATTTGGGAAATGCTCCTTAAAACACCAACTGATTTTTTTTAGTCTTTTTGCTGAACCGTTTCAGTTACAACTGTTGAAGCATGCAAAAAGAGAGAAGTGTTAAATACAAACCAATGAAACCGAGGAAAGTAAGATGAATATAGAGAACAAAAAAATTGTTGCTATTACCGCCTGCCCGACAGGCGTCGCCCATACTTTTATGGCAGCAGCTGCCTTAGAAGAGAAAGGCAAAGCGCTTAATCTGCAGGTTAAGGTTGAAACGCGCGGCTCCGTAGGTGCCAAAAATCAATTAACGGCAGAAGATATCCAGGACGCGGATGTGGTGATTATTGCCGCCGATATCGAAGTGGATTTAGCACGTTTTGACGGTAAAAAACTCTATAAAACCAGCACAGGTTTAGCGCTGAAGAAAACCGAACAGGAGATCAATAAAGCCTTTGCCGAAGCCACTGTTTACCGCCATCAGGGCAGTAGTGCTGGTGCGTCTCAGGAAAAAGAGAAAGCCGGCGTGTATAAGCACCTGATGACAGGCGTATCACATATGCTGCCAGTCGTTGTTGCCGGTGGTTTATTAATTGCCCTCTCTTTTGTGTTCGGTATCGAGGCCTTTAAAGAGGAAGGGACCATGGCCGCAGCGCTAATGTCTATCGGTGGCGCTTCCGCCTTTGCACTGATGATACCTGTTTTAGCCGGTTTCATTGCCTTTTCGATTGCCGACCGACCTGGTCTTGCCCCGGGTCTAATTGGCGGTATGTTAGCCAGCTCAACAGGTGCCGGTTTCCTTGGTGGTATTATCGCCGGTTTCGTTGCAGGTTATGCGGCTAAATTTATTGCCGATAAAGTTAACCTGCCTGATTCAATGACGGCGCTTAAACCTATCTTAATTATTCCATTAGTCGCCAGCTTAGTAACCGGTTTAGTGATGATTTACATCGTCGGTGGTCCAGTTTCTGCAATCATGGCAGGCCTAACTGAATTCCTAAGCAATATGGGCTCAGCAAACGCGATATTACTAGGTACTCTACTTGGCGCTATGATGTGTTTCGACTTAGGTGGCCCGGTTAACAAAACCGCTTATACCTTTGGTGTGGGTCTGCTGGCTTCACAAACTTATGCTCCTATGGCAGCGATTATGGCGGCCGGTATGGTGCCTGCGTTAGGTATGGGTCTGGCGACATTTTTAGCTAAATCTAAATTTATCGACAGTGAAGCAGAAGCAGGTAAAGCATCATTCGTGTTAGGTCTATGCTTTATTTCAGAAGGTGCGATTCCTTTTGCCGCTAAAGATCCGATGCGCGTTATCCCTTGTTGTATCGCAGGTGGCGCATTAACAGGTGCACTTTCTATGCTGTTCGGTGCAGAGCTACTGGCACCCCATGGTGGTCTGTTCGTACTGCTTATTCCAGGTGCTATCAGCCCGGTACTCATGTACTTAGGCGCGATTGCAGCAGGCACAGCAGTCACCGGCTTTAGTTATGCCCTAGTTAAGAAAAGTGATAAACAGGAAGTACTTGCTACAGCTTAATCTGTAAACTTTAACACTAACGAAAGAATAAACACCCCGGCATGTAACCGGGGTGTTTTTTTAGCAGAGGCTGAGTTTTAACCTGCATTGTACTTTATTAGGTTTTCACTTGATTCTACCAATATAATGTTCCTGACATATCACCAACTACAATCTTTATTTTTGAGCCATTACTTAAAACACCTGTTCCCGCACCTTGTACCTGCCCATTGCCCCACATTGTAACTATCAATATCACTACTCCATTAGACCCATCGTCACAAGTAAAGTTAAATAGATGCCTTACTTTGTTCTTTCGGAAGTCCGTAGAGAAACTACCTGTGTTAGATTTGCCAATACAACTGAACGAACCATCTGTGGCG
>JBFGZH010000364.1:0-2742 GCA_041586895.1 Psychromonas sp.
ACTCTCATCGCAGGGCATGAGGGCTACCTGACAAGGATGCAATCGGCTAGGACTCGGAGCGGGCTTATCGCCACGGGCACGATGCGCTAGAAGCTAGAAGAGCGCTCCGACATGGCCGATACTTCTATGCTAACCGACAACTTTCACCCCCAACTCACCCTGCTACCTCACACGATGAGACATGCTCTAAGCCGCCGTCAAAAAAACGATCGACCAGATATTGCTTCATTGTTACAATCCGAGCGGTTATTTCATCGAAATAGTGGTATGTACCTTATTGGATCTTGTTCCCGGTTCAAACCAACGCGCTGATACCGTTTTGGTCTGCGTCCAAAACTGTACGACCTGCTGACCATTAGGCCCCAGATCACCCAATTTAGAAGCACGCGAGCCGGTAAAACTGAAATAAGCCACAGGCACAGCAATCGGTATATTGATACCTACCTGCCCTACATCAACATTATTTTCAAACCAACGCGCACTCCATCCCGAGCTGGTAAAGATAGCGGTACCATTACCATTCGCATTGGCATTAATAATAGCAGTGGCACTTTCCAGGTCATCAGCCCCCATGACACACATCACTGGACCGAAAATTTCTTGCGTGTAAATATCCATCTCGGTAGTCACATCCGAGAACAATGTCGGACCGATAAAATTACCCTTCGGGTAACCCTCAACCTCAACACCACGACCATCAAGCAGCAGTGTCGCGCCTTGCTCCACACCGCTACCAATCAAGCCTTCAACACGGGCACGTGCTTGTGGTGAAACCAATGGTCCCAGGTCCGCCTCACGATTAGAGCCTGGACCAACAATCATGCTCTTCGCACGCTCAACCATTTCAGGCAGCCATTCACGCGCTTCGCCAACAAGAATAACCACTGAGTTCGCCATGCAGCGCTGTCCCGCCGCACCAAAGCAAGAACCCAACATATGATCGATTGCCTGATCTTTATTCGCATCAGGCATAATAACAGCGTGGTTCTTCGCCCCCATCATGCATTGTGCCCGCTTACCTGAGTTGCTCGCACGTTGATAGAGCGACGTCCCCACATGAGTGGATCCGATGAAAGAAAGCGCTTTAATATCAGGGTGGTCTGCGAGATGGTTAGCCACATCTGCCCCTCCATGAACCACATTCAGAACCCCATCAGGCACACCCGCTTCATGAGCCAACGCAACCAAACGCATCGTAGATGACGGGTCTTGCTCAGAAGGCTTCAGGATAAAGGTATTACCACAGGCAATAGCCACAGGAAACATAAAGCAGGGCAGCATAATAGGAAAGTTAAACGCGGTAATACCCAACCCGACACCCAGCGGCTTATTTAAGGTATACACATTAACGTCACCGGCGACATTATCTGCCATTTCACCCAGCTGAAGATTAGTGATCATGCAAGCGTTTTCAATAGCCTCAAGGCCGCGGCCGACTTCACCTTCGGCATCAGGCAAGGTCTTACCGTGCTCAATACTGATCAGCTCAGCAAGCTCTTGGGTATTCTCACGAACCAGGTGCTGGAACTTCAACATAATGGCCTGACGCTTAGCCAATGACACCTTACGCCAGCTATTAAAGGCGACTTTGGCGTTCGCAACAGCCGCATCAACTTCCTCTAAGGTTGCAAAAGGCACTTTAGCAACAACCTCTTGGGTCGCTGGGTTTAGCACATCAACCCACGTATTGGTTTTGGATCGAACTTGCTCACCACCGATGATCAGCGGAATCTCTTTAATACTCATTACAGTTCTCCTTTGGCACATTTATGCTGCAGCGCACATCAGCATGCATTCTTTTCAAAAACAATTATTATGGCGGCATATGCTTATCACAAGTGCCAATCTGCAGGTATCCTAGAATTATTGCAGATAAGTTTACAAGAAATTAAAATTCAACCAGAAACAACCACACCTCCTTTCTCCTTAACATAAAACGCAGCACATCTTATCTTAACATCCAAGTATCTACTTTGCCTGTAGTAGATCAACTTTTAATCAATGCCTTTTTGGTCTCAACCATGAAGATATAAGCATTAGATAAAAACAACACCCGGTAGTACTGTAAGACCTCATGACACGCCATGGGCGTTAATAATTAACCCGCCGAAATAACACCACCCTATATCATAAATAATAAAACCATCACCCATGTCGTTATTTACAAATACTATTCTTCTCAACGCCTGAAGCAGAAGATCATAAAAAAAAAATAAACTAGTAAGTTGTATCTGGATGAAATATGAAAAATTTTAAGAAAAAGGCAAGATCTGCCTGCATAGTTCTTTCAAGCATGTTTTTGGTGGAAGCTAGCCTAGCGTCTGAATGGAGCTCAACAAACATTCAATTAATAAAAGGTAGTAGTGGCGATGTTTATGATTTCAATACAGGAGATTTCGACACTACCACCGACACTGTAACACTTGAACACGCCAGTGGTTGGAAATATGGTGACAACTATTTTTTTGTCGATATGTATCGCAATGATACCTCTGTTGCAGAAGATACTACTGTCTATGCTGAATTTTACACCAACTTTAGCTACGCAAAAATCTTTGGCAAAGATAAAATATCAGGACCTTTAAAAGACGTTTCTATTCAGATGGGTATAAATGCGGGCAATGATTTTGAAGCACTAACATACGGCATTAATAGCTATTGGGACATCCCTGGATTTTCCTTTGCTTCTCTTGGTATCGTTGCATATGATGACACTAGAGGCGCTGTGCAACGTGCAGATGG
>JBFGZH010000365.1:0-2722 GCA_041586895.1 Psychromonas sp.
AAACCCGTACCTTATGAGATCTGCCCGCGTCGTCCCGGTGATATTGCTGAATGCTGGGCGAGCACGGCAAAAGCAGAAAAAGATCTCGGCTGGAAAGCAAGCCGCTCGGTAATGGAAATGACCGCTGACACCTGGAACTGGCAGTCAAAAAACCCGCAGGGTTATTAATTATGATTGAGTTAAGTCATTGTTCAGTCACTTATTACAATTGCGGCCGCGGCTTCAGCCGCGCCGTAATATGCTGTTCGTTTGCTATATAGCTCGGCTAAAGCCGAGGCCCGAGTTTTTTCAATCGTACATCTTCACTGTGTTTAGGTTACTAAATTCTAAGCAGCAGGTGTTCCATGGAGCACCTGCATTGTAAATACAAATCGAGAGTCAATATGTCTGAAATAAAATTTAACCCGGTGGATCACCCGCACCGCCGTTATAACCCGCTAACGGGGCAATGGGTACTGGTTTCTCCGCACCGTGCTAAACGCCCCTGGAGCGGCCAGGATGAAAAACCATCAACCGCCGAGCTGCCCAGCTACGATGAAAAATGTTTTCTGTGTGCCGGCAACACCCGTATCTCCGGCGATAAAAACCCCGATTATCAAGGGACCTATGTCTTTACTAATGACTTTGCGGCATTAATGACGGATTCACCGGATGCACCGGAGTCAAATAACCCGTTATTTAAAACGCAAGGTGTGCGTGGCTTAAGCCGGGTGATCTGCTTCTCGCCGGATCACAGCAAAACCCTGCCTGAGCTGCCCGTTGACAAAATCCGTGGCGTTATCGATACCTGGAATGAGCAGATTGAAGAGTTAGGTAATGATTATCTTTGGGTTCAGGCCTTTGAAAACAAAGGTGAAACCATGGGCTGCTCACAGCCGCATCCGCACGGGCAGATTTGGGCAAACAGTTTCCTGCCCAATGAAATTGAGCGTAAAGACAAACAGCTCAAGGAATACTATCAGCAACAGGGTTCAAACCTGCTGCTTGATTATGCTCAGGCGGAGTTAAAAGACGGGCAGCGCACTGTGGTTGAAACCAAGCACTGGCTTGCCGTTGTGCCTTACTGGGCTGCCTGGCCGTTTGAAACCATGTTACTGCCAAAAACACATATTCGCCGCCTCAGCGAACTCTCTGATGAGCAGCGTGATGATCTCGCCGTGGCAATGAAAAAGCTGACCAGCCGTTACGATAATTTATTCCAATGTTCTTTCCCTTACTCTATGGGCTGGCATTTTGCGCCTTTCTTTGCGGAAGGTACAAATATCGAACACTGGCAACTGCATGCGCTTTTCTATCCACCACTGCTGCGCTCTGCGACAGTACGTAAATTTATGGTCGGTTATGAGATGCTGGCGGAGAGCCAGCGTGATCTGACGGCAGAGCAGGCAGCACAAAAATTACGTGATGTCAGCGATGTTCACTATAAAGAACAATAGCAACGAGGATCTATTTTATGTCAAGCAATGAATTAAAGCTGCGTGCAGCAAAAGCATTCCAGGATGTATGCGGTTATCAGGCAACAACCTTTGTGCAGGCGCCGGGGCGGGTCAATCTTATCGGTGAACACACGGATTATAACGATGGCTTTGTCATGCCCTGTGCGATTGACTATCAGGCGGTTATTGCCTGTGCTAAACGCAGTGATGGTATTGTCCGCTTAATCTCTGTGGATTATGACAATGTTGAAGATTCATTTACCGTTCATGAGCCCATTACGGCCACCCAGGATAAGCTCTGGGCTAACTATATGCGCGGTGTGGTGCACTTTCTAAAGGAAGCGGGTTATAGCGTCGGCGGTGCCGATATTGCAATTACCGGCAATGTCCCTTTAGGCTCAGGCTTAAGCTCTTCGGCCGCCCTGGAAGTGGTCACCGGTCAGGCCATGAAAGCCCTGTATGATTTGCCTGTCGCACAATCTGAGCTGGCGCTGATTGGTCAGGCATCTGAGCATAATTTTGCCGGCTGTAACTGCGGTATTATGGATCAGATGATTTCCGCTTGTGGTGAAAAAGGTCATGCCCTTCTGCTTGACTGCCGCAGCCTGGAAAGCAAGGCGGTACATATTCCGGAAAATGTCAGCATTATGATTGTGAACTCCAATGTGCCGCACAGCCTGGTTGACGGCGCCTATAATGCACTGCGCGAGCAGTGTGAGGAAGCCGCACGCATTCTCGGTAAAGCCGCGTTACGCGATGCGACCTTAGCTGAGTTGCATGCTTCCAGTATTGAAAAAGGCAGTGCTGTCTACAAACGAGCCCATCATGTTATCTCTGAAAATGAGCGCACCACAGCCTGTGCCGATGCCCTGATTGCCGGGGATCTGCAGCAAGTCGGGGAATATATGTATGCCTCTCATGCTTCGATGCGCGATGATTTTGAAATAACGGTACCGGAAATTGACTATATTGTCGAAGTGCTCGCTGAGGTGATCGGCACTCAGGGTGGCGCGCGCATGACAGGTGGCGGCTTTGGCGGTTGCTGTGTGGCGTTAATGCCTGCGCATCTGGTTGCTGAAGCGAAAGCTGCGATTGAAGCTAAGTATCAAGCAAAAACAGGTATTAAAGAATCTATTTATATCTGTACGCCACAACATGGTGCGGGTCAGATTTAAAGCTTATCCCTGCGCGACAAACTATTCGCTTAGCTGTTTATCGCGCCAGGCCTGAACTGCCCTTCTATCACCATACCGTCATTTTCACCATTAAGTAGAGAAAACACCATG
>JBFGZH010000366.1:0-2716 GCA_041586895.1 Psychromonas sp.
ATAACTTATGATCCTGATCAGGTCAGTTACCGCGAGTTATTGGCCCATTACTGGGTTAATATTGACCCCTTTGATGCGCAGGGACAGTTTTGTGATAAAGGCTCAAGTTATTTAAGCGCCATTTTTGTGGCCAATGCAACAGAAAGAAGCCTTGCCGAGCAGTCGAAGAAACAGGTGGCAGAAAGGTTTCCTAAGCAAAACATAGTCACGCCGATTTTAAATGCCTCAACCTTTTATCCGATAAAGGGGGAGGAGAGTTATCACCAGGATTATTATAAAAACTACCCGCTGCGCTATAAAGCCTACCGCTGGAGCTGCGGACGTGATAAACGTTTAAAACAGATTTGGGGAGACGTTAAAGATCTGCACCTCTCGGCGCAGACCGACACCTATATTAAGCCGAGCAAGGCAGAGCTGAAAAAGCGTTTAACGCCTTTACAATATAAAGTCACGCAAAATGCCGGCACTGAGCCGCCCTTTAATAACGAATATTGGGACAATAAAGAAGAGGGGATCTATGTTGATATCGTTTCCGGTGAGCCGCTTTTCAGCTCCTTAGATAAATTCAAATCTAATACTGGCTGGCCGAGCTTTACCCAGCCGCTGGAGCCGGGAAATATTATTGAAAAAGAAGACCGGAGCTGGTTTACGGTAAGAACGGAAGTACTGAGCAGGCAGGCAGACTCTCATCTGGGGCATGTTTTTAATGACGGGCCTGAGCCAACGGGGTTGCGTTATTGTATCAATTCAGCGGCGCTGCGCTTTATTGCCAAGAAAGATCTGCAAAAAGAGGGCTACGGTAAATACAGCGCATTATTTGCACAATAGCGCGTTACCTGCTGCAAACTATGCAAAGCAAGCACCATGAGCTGCGCAAAGCAGCTCATGGTTATTGATTAAAGCACTTTCCAGGAAAGCTGTTCACCTGCTTTAATCGGCACAACCACACTTTCACCAAAACTCATGGTCGCCGGGACATCCCAGCTGGATTTCTCCAGGGTAATAGTATCGCTATTGCGCGGCAGATTATAAAAATCCGGACCGTTAAAGCTGGCAAAAGCTTCTAATTTATCAAGTGCACCGGCCTGCTCAAAGACTTCTGCATATAATTCCAGCGCGGCATGCGCCGTATAGGAGCCGGCACAACCACAAGCCGATTCTTTTTTATCAATCGCGTGTGGCGCTGAATCTGTCCCTAAAAAGAACTTCTTCGAGCCGCTGGTCGCCGCTTTAATCAGCGCCTGCTGGTGGATATTGCGCTTTAAAATAGGCAGGCAGTAGAAGTGTGGTCTGATCCCGCCGGCCAGCATATGGTTGCGGTTAAAGAGTAAGTGATGCGCGGTAATCGTCGCGGCAACATTGTCGCCGGCATTTTCGACAAACTCAACGGCATTTGCTGTGGTGATATGCTCCAGAACAATCTTTAAATCCGGGTAGTTTTTTACAATGGGCGCAAGTACTGTGCTTAGAAAAACTTCTTCACGGTCAAAGATATCCACTTCATTTTTAGTGACTTCACCATGTACCAGAAGCGGCAGGCCTACTTCCTGCATTGCCTGTAACGCCGGCGCAATTTTGTCCGTTGAAGTGACACCGGAATCGGAATTGGTGGTGGCGCCTGCCGGGTAGAGCTTCACCGCATAGATCTGTCCGGAAGCCTTGGCTTTTTTGATCTCTTCAGCGCTGGTATTGTCGGTCAGATAAAGCGTCATTAACGGGGTAAAGGTGCTGCGCGGTTGCGCCGCCATAATGCGCTCCTGATAAGCAAGTGCCAGCTCAGTGTCTGTTACCGGCGGTACAAGGTTAGGCATAATAATGGCGCGTCCCATATAGCGGCTGACATCGCGAACAGTGTCCTTTAAAACATCGCCGTCGCGTAAATGTATATGCCAGTCGTCCGGACGGGTAATGGTGAGTTTGTTCATTGTGCTTATCTCCTTTAAGTTTCAGCTATTTTATCAAGCTTAAAGGCTAATTTCATATCTATTTGCGCTCAATCAGGCGTTTCAGAAAATCATTTTGCAGCGAACAATAGCAGTTGCTGTGACTGGAGCCGGAAAAGTAAAGTGGCAATGCGGATTTGTGGATCATGATATAAGATGGATATATATCCTAACTATTGAGGAACTCTTATGCTCAGGATCAGAAAATATGAAGAAAAAGATGCACAAGCAACCTGGAAGCTTTTTTTTAATACGGTTAGAAATATTAATAGCCAGGATTATAATCAGCAGCAACTGCAGGCGTGGGCACCTGATTCAATGGATCTGTTTATCTGGAATAAAAGAATGCAGGATATCGAACCTTTTATTGCACAAGTTGACGGCATTATCGTCGGCTATGCGGATCTGCAGAATGACGGTTTGATCGATCATTTCTTTTGTCATCACAATTATCAAAGGCAGGGCGTAGGCAGGGCGCTGATGCTGCATCTTCTCCATGAGGGGAAAAAACGCGGCATCAAGTATTATTTTTCCCAGGTCAGTATTACCGCCAGGCCGTTTTTTGAGCACTTTGGTTTTAAGGTCGTCAAGCAGCAGGAACTGGAAGTGAGGGGCCAGGAGCTTATAAACTTTGTTATGGAAAAGCGTGACGATTACAAAGCCCCGTTGATCTAGCAGTAAATCTTCTGCTACTTGGACCTTAGAGAAGAGAAAAAGCAGAGTGTAATTAGCACTTTTGCTTAAGTTGCTTGCGCTGTATCTTGTCAAGTACG
>JBFGZH010000367.1:0-2705 GCA_041586895.1 Psychromonas sp.
TCCAGCCAGATCTTTCTGCCGGCCAGTTTTACCAGGTACTCCACTTCAGCTAAAATCCAGTCGTTGGGATGGCGAACTTTGCTTTCTGCAAATGCCCGCTGCAGCGCCTGCATATCGGTCTGATATAACTTAGTGGCATTTTTAACCTGCTGCAGCTGTAAATTCACCTGGTCAACGCGAGTGGTCAGGCTCGACTGCAATACCTGCGCCTGCTGTGCATACTCGCTCTGCTGCTCTTCCTGCTGAGCAAGCTGCTTATCTAAGCGGGTAAAGTCGCTGTGCTGCTGACTTATTACCTGTTGATGTTGTTTATAAACATAAACTCCCAAAAAAATAACAGCCAGGGTTAAAATAAGCGCCAGCACGGCAATAATCAGCGCCAGTTTGCTGCCTCTGTTTTTTTGTGGAGGCGGGTTGTCTGTTTGCTCAGGCGATGCGTCAGGCGTTAATGTTTCGCCTTCTAACGTGACTGCATCATTATTGTTTTTATCTTCACTCATAACTACCCTCTCATCTACAAAACTGTGAATGTCATCATGCTTTATATTTTGCCGGGTAACATAGGTTAACCTGCATAAGCATAAGTCTTAATTACTTAAAATAATCTATGATCTCTTGATCCTGCATTCCCGGAAGCACTTTTACATCCGCGCAGCCCGATAAGGCGGCCTGTTCAGCAATACGCTGGCTGGGCACATAAAGGGTTATTTTTTTTAACCAGCCCAGTTCACTTGCAGGCACAATAGCCAGCAGCCTGTCTAATAACTCAATACTACTGATAATAGCACCATTAATGCCTTGCTGTTGCCATTGTCTAACTAAAACTTGTGCACATAAATCAACGGCAATGCGCTGATAAGGCTGATAATAGTCAACCATTGCACCACGGGCAGTGAGTGTTTCGGCAAGTAACTCCCGGCCACCGACACCGCGTAAAATCAGTACCCGTTTACCCTGCAGGTGCGCCAGACAGGGTAAAGCAAGCAGACCTTCACTATTGAACTGCCCGGCAGGCGTGATAACCTGCTGTGTGCAGGCCTGCTGCAAAGCCTCCTGTGTTCCTTTACCGACCGCCAGGTAACGGCTTGCCGGCCAAGGCCGGCCGGCAAGCGCCTGATCCGTATAATCTACCGCATTACGGCTGACGGCAATAATATAATCATAAGTTTTTGTGAACAGACAAGACGCATTAGCAAATTCGGGCGATCTTTTTACCGCTAACAGCGGCTGCGCCAGGGCAAATACGCCTTGTTCGCTAAGCCGCCTGGCCAGCCGTGATGCATGCGGCGCAAAACGCGTTACCAGCAGGCGCGCTTTAGCCATAGATATCGGCCAATATGCTATCCGCACCACACGCCAGCAGCTGCTGCGCTAAATTTAGTCCTAACTGCTGCGCATCATCCTGATGTCCGCGGATCTCTTTACGGATAATATGCTTACCATCGACACTGCCGACTAAGCCGCGAAGAAACAGCTGCTCCCCTTCTAACAGGGCAAAACTGCCAATCGGCACCTGACAGCCCCCCTGCAGCGCCAGATTCATCGCCCGTTCGGCAGTGACACGACTGCGCGTAGCGGCATCCTCCAGCGGTTTTAATAGCGCCATCGTCTGCTCATCCTGCAAACGGCACTCAATGCCCACCGCGCCCTGACCGACGGCAGGCAGGCTCTCTTCCGGCTCAATATAACTGGCAATCCGCTCCTGCATGTCCAGACGAATTAACCCGGCCGCAGCGAGAATAATGGCATCATATTGCCCCTGATCCAGTTTAGCCAGGCGGGTATTAACATTACCGCGCAGATCCTTAACCAGCAGATCCGGGCGTAATGCACGCAGCTGTGATTGCCGGCGCAGGCTGGAGGTGCCGACCACAGCGCCTTTCGGTAACTGCTGCAGTGACTGATAGTGATTGCTGACCAAGGCATCGCGCGGATCGCCGCGTTCACAAATCACGCTTAGTCCCAGACCATCGGGAAAATCTACCGGCACATCCTTCATGGAATGCACGGCAATATCTGCGCGCCCTTCCAGTATCGCCACCTCCAACTCTTTTACAAACAATCCCTTGCCGCCGACTTTTGCCAGAGGAGTATCGAGGATCTTATCGCCCTTGGTTTTCATACCCAGGATTTCAACCGTTAAATCCGGGTGGTATTTAAGCAGCTCTGCTTTCACAAAGTTGGCCTGCCACATGGCAAGCGGACTGTGACGTGTGGCGATACGAATTACTTGAGGGGCCATTGGCGGGTTATCTCCTTAATAAACTAATTCTCTGATGCTAGCAAAGATAGCTGCAATTAGCATCTGCAATAAAGATAAAATCGCGCTGTGATAAGATCCTGACCGGTAAATCCATTGCAGTGTGCTAGAAGAACTGCTATTAATTAAGCGTTACTTTTCCGGAGAGAGTTTATATGGGGCAATCATCGCCAAGATTACCAGAAATTTTAAAACGCAGCCTGATTGCCAGCAGTCGCTTCTTTAAAATTGAATCGCTGCAGCTTAGATTCAGTAATGGTCAGGAGCGTGAATTTGAACGCATGCGCGGCAGTCATCCGGGCGCCGTGCTGATTGTGCCCTTTTTGGATAAAGATACGCTGCTGCTGATCCGCGAATATGCGGCCGGCACCCACTCCTATGAGCTTGGCTTTCCTAAAGGGCTGATTGACCAGGGCGAATCCGCTGCCGTAGCCGCTAACCGGGA
>JBFGZH010000368.1:0-2698 GCA_041586895.1 Psychromonas sp.
CTCAGGCAGCTGACTGAGGAGAAAACAAGCAAATCTTGAGCGGACATCTCTAAAGGCTAAATTTTCTATGGTATCAATACAACCCGCCAGGGTCGTGGACAACACGCGCGTTACAATTCCAACCAGCTGCGGGTGCTGCTGCAGACGACGTGAAAAAGTCTGCAGATCGCAAACATAAACCTCACTTTCCTCTATCGCTTCAACATAGGCTCGGGTGTGGGTACAGTAAATATCGCCGGGGTTGAGTAAGGCCAGGGTAAAGACCTTGTCGCCATAGTTTAAGAAAACCCGTAGGCGCCCTGATGCAAGATAAAATACACGGTTATCCTCATCTTGAGGGTAACTGAGTATGCTATTGGCAGTAAGTGAGCGTTTACGAAACTCTTGCAGCAAGGTGTCGAACTCTGCGGAAGTATGCTCAATTGATGGGGATATACGCATTGCGGCCTCTATATCGGTAAAATAAAACAGCGAAACGCATTGCTTAGTGACAATGGTTATTTGCTTTTTGTTATCTATGCTATTGCAATTATTGCTGCAATAATTACGCCAAAATTCAGTTGCTTATTTCGCGATAACAGAGGGGCTGGTGCTGATTGGCAGGAACTCCCCTGCAGCGGCTTTAATGCAGGGGAGAGAATTTTGACCCGCTTTGTGCGGCATTGTCATGCTGAGGTTGCGCGCCTAAGCGAGTAAATTTTACACCTTGATTATCTTACAAGTGTCAGTGGAACCGGCATGGTAAAGATCGCCGTGGGTCATTAGAATTAAATCGCCTTCCTGCAGGTAATTTTGTGCTTTTAGCGATTCAATGGCGTGCTCAATAAAGCTGACATTAGTGGCATTATCACTGCTGAATTTAATAGGGGTCACACCGCGATACAGAGCACAATAGTTAAGTGTCTGCTGATTGCTGGACAACGCATAAATAGGTAAACCAGAGCTGATCCTTGATAGCAGCAGCGGAGTCGTGCCTGATGCGGTTAAGGTAACAATGGCTTTAATGTTCTCGGTATGGTTGGCGGCGAACATAGTGGTCATGGCCAGTGCTTCCTGAGTATCATCAAAGGTGTAATCCATGCGGTGATTGGAAACATTGATACTCGGATGTTTTTCCGCACCGAGACAGACTTCAGCCATGGCTTTAACGGTTTCTACCGGGAAATTCCCGGCTGCTGTTTCACCGGATAACATCACTGCATCGGTACCATCTAATACGGCATTGGCGACATCCATTACTTCCGCGCGTGTCGGCATAGGCGCGCTGACCATAGATTCCATCATCTGTGTGGCCGTGATCACCACGCGGTTTAAACGACGTGCGGTGCGGATCATTTTTTTCTGTACGCCAACCAGACGGGCATCACCGATCTCTACGCCGAGATCACCACGCGCCACCATCACCACATCAGAAGCAAGAATAATATCTTCTAATGCTTCATCTGTTTCCACCGCTTCTGCACGCTCAACTTTAGCAACAATTTTGGCATGACAACCGGCATCTGCCGCCAGCTGACGGGCATAATGGAGATCGGCACCATTGCGCGGGAAGGAAACGGCAAGGTAATCACAGCCAATTTCTGCGGCGGTAATAATATCTTTTTTATCTTTGTCGGTCAGTGCTGCCGCCGATAGTCCGCCACCTTGCTTATTGATGCCTTTATTATTGGAAAGCGGACCGCCGACAGTGACAACGGTATGTACTTTATTGCCTTCTACGCTGGATACCTTAAGCTGCACACGACCATCATCGAGCAGGAGAATATCACCGCTGCTCACTTCCTGCGGCAGTGTTTTATAGTCAAGGCCCACGGCTTGTTGATCACCCTGACCCTTTTCAAGGTCGCTATCCAGGGTAAATGTATCACCCACCGCTAAGTGAATTTTGCCGTCTTTAAAGGTCGAGACACGAATCTTAGGGCCCTGCAGGTCACCCATAATGGCCACTTCAACACCGAGACGGGCGGCAATTTCACGTACTTGTTGTGCACGTTTCACATGATCAACAGCTTCGCCATGGGAAAAGTTCATACGCACCATATTGGCGCCGGCGGCTATGATTTTTTCTAAATTGTTATCTCTGTCGGTGGCTGGACCTAATGTAGTCACGATCTTAGTACGTCTTGTCATTCTATACTCCTGTATATGTCGGTAAGTCTTCCCGGTTGTCATGGTTGAAAATATATTCAAGTTATCTGAACCGCGCAGGCATCAGTTTGCGCCTGCCGGTTCAGCCAGCTTGGATATCTCTTCTTGACTCATTAATTATGATTGAATTAAGTCATTGTGCAGTAACTTACTACAATTGGGGCCGCGGCTTCAGCCGCGCTGTAATACACCGTTTGTTTGCTATATAGCTCGGCTAAAGCCGAGGCCCCGAGTTCTTTCAATCGTTCATCTTCACTGTGTTTAGGCCTTATCAAAAGGCCAGGGTTGCAATAGCTTTTAAATACCAATTTACCTTTGTTTTGATACAAGCACAATACAAATTTAAAGGTATTAATCGCGCCGGCGCTAAGTTAAGTGCAATTCATAAGCCATAAAGCTGTGATGCATGGGGTGTTTAAAAATTGTCCTGAAACTTTTACACTAATAGCTGCTAACAACCCAATGATTTTTAAATTTAATTTTAAAAACAGTGCTTTATATATATTTTACTCTATCACTGGAAAGTTTTTTACAGGCCTGTTAAGCCTCC
>JBFGZH010000369.1:0-2676 GCA_041586895.1 Psychromonas sp.
CTCAGCAGTTTCTCTGTGACTGCGCTGGCACTGGATAGCGCGACGCAGGAGGAGGTGCGCAGTGTTGAGCAGATAACGGCAAAAATGCAGCAGCTAAAATTAGCCGTGACTGCTGTGATCCCTGCTGCTGTCGAGGGCTTATATGAAGTGTTAACCGATAGAGGCATTTTTTATGTCAGCAACAATGGTCAATATCTGCTGCAGGGCAATATCTATGATTTAGATAACAACATGGAAAATATCTCTGAAAAAAGCCTGGTGGCAGTACGTAAAAAGAGATTAAGCGCATTTGTAAAAGATATGATTATTTATAAGGCGCCGCAGGAGCAGCATGTGATCACAGTTTTTACCGATAGCAGCTGTAGTTTCTGCCGCAAACTGCATGCGCAAATGGCTGATTATAATCGATTAGGCATTACCGTGCGTTATCTGGCCTTTCCGCGCGGCGGCTTACAATCATCAACATACCATACCATGACCTCTATCTGGTGTGCGAAGGATCAGAAACAGGCGATGGATGATGCTAAACAAGGACGGGAAATTGAGCCGAGAAGTTGTGTAAACAATATTCAGGAGCAGTATCAATTAGGCTTGTTTTTCGGTGTTAATGGTACGCCGGCCATTATTTTAGAAGACGGTTCGCTGCAACCAGGCTATGTACCCGCGGAGCGTTTACTGCAGTTGTTAGAGCAAAAATAAAAGCGGATAGTTTTCAACTATGCTATAAACTGCATTGATATTTTCTTATTAATGCAGTTTTTTTATGGCCTCTATTGAAGTAAAAAATCGACCTGCTGTTGATAGCAGCTTTCTTAATATCAGCATTTCTCCGCTGTTAAAACAGCTTTATGCCAGCCGCGGTATTCGCAATGAACAAGAGCTCGACACCAGTACTCGGAATCTTCTCCCCGGCAGCCAGTTAAAAGGGATTGAACAGGCCTGTCAGCTCTTATATGAGGCCTTGCTCTCATCGCAAAAAATCATTGTGGTCGGTGATTTCGATGCCGATGGTGCAACCAGTACGGCATTGACGATTCTTGCCCTGCGCGCCTTAGGCTTCAGCAATGTTGATTACCTTATTCCCAACCGTTTTGATTACGGCTATGGCCTGAGTCCTGAAATTGTGGATCTGGCGATCGATAAAGGGGCACAACTGTTAATGACGGTTGATAATGGTATTTCCAGCATTGCCGGGGTGGCTTACGCGAAACAGCAAGGGGTGAAAGTCTTAGTGACAGACCATCATCTGCCCGCAGAGCAAACCCCCGTGGCCGATGCCATTGTTAACCCTAATCAGAGCGGCTGCCGCTTTCCAAGCAAAAACCTCGCCGGGGTGGGGGTTGCATTTTATGTGATGCTCGCGCTACGTGCCTTTTTAAATGAAAAAGGCTATTTTGCTAATGCTAAAGCGCCAAACCTGGCTACGCTTCTGGATATTGTCGCTTTGGGCACGGTGGCGGATGTGGTCACCCTGGATTGCAATAACCGCATTCTTGTGCAGCAGGGATTAGCGCGCATTCGCGCCGGTGTCTGTCGTGTCGGCATCAGCGCTCTGATCAGCGTTGCCAAGCGCAACCAGGCGCAGCTTGTGGCCACCGACCTTGGTTTCTCCCTGGGGCCGAGACTTAATGCGGCGGGACGTTTAGATGAAATGAGTCACGGTGTCGAACTATTGCTCTGCGAGAATGTTGAGCAGGCGAATATCCTTGCCAATGAGCTTGATGCGCTAAACCGCTCCCGTCGCGAAATTGAGCAGGGAATGCAGGAGGAGGCTTTGCAGGCGCTGCACAGCCTGCATATTGATGAGCAGCAGATTCCGCATGGCATCTGTTTGTTTGACCCGGACTGGCATCAGGGCGTTATTGGCCTGGTTGCCTCGCGTATTAAAGAAGCTTATTACCGTCCGACCTTTGTTTTTGCTAAAGCGGGAGAAGGAGAGATTAAAGCATCGGCGCGCTCTATTCCCGGCGTGCATATTCGCGATATGCTTGATTTGGTGGATAAAAAAATGCCGAATCTGCTGATAAAATTTGGCGGACATGCGATGGCGGCTGGTTTGTCACTAAAAGAGAGCGATTTTAAGCTATTCGCTAAAACATTAAACGCAGTACTGCAGGAGCATGTTGACAGTGAGCTTTTAAATAATGTCATGCTCTCTGACGGGCAGTTATCTGCCCAGCAGTTTACTCTGCAGCAGACCCAGGAATTACGGGATGCGGGTCCTTGGGGGCAGGGCTTTCCCGCGCCGCTTTTTGATGGCTCCTTTAAGTTATTGCAGCAGCGTCTGGTCGGTGAAAAGCACCTGAAAATGGTCCTGCAGATAGAGGATAAAGCCATTGATGCCATCGCCTTTAATGTCGACCTTAAAGCCTGGCCTAATCCCTCGGTAAAAAGCGTGTATTGTACCTATCGTCTGGATATCAATGAATTTAGGGGCAATAGAAGTGTCCAGATGCTGGTGGAGCTGCTGCAAGCGGAATAGAAAGCTGTTAGCCGACGGCTGACGACTGACAGCTGACCACTGTTTTTAAACCGCACCGGCAAAATCGAGTTGTCGCAGGCATTGGTATGACTGCATCTGCTCGAGCTCTGTCGGAAATGAGTCAGTGAGCATAAAAGGTAATTCACTGCGGTATAGCCCAATACCATCAAATAACCCCGCCACCTCTTTATTGC
>JBFGZH010000370.1:0-2659 GCA_041586895.1 Psychromonas sp.
CGGCACGCTTTCGGCAGATGAATGGTCGGCACTGAAAAAAGGATGGGCTGGTAAAGGCCATAAACGCGCAACCTTTGCCGAGATGGATAACAACAGTGACGGTCAACTGAGCAAAGAGGAAGTGCGCGGGCGCTTAGCGGCTCACTTTGAGCAGCTGGACACGGACAATAGCGGCACGCTTTCGGCAGATGAATGGTCGGCACTGAAAAAAGGATGGGCTGGTAAAGGCCATAAACGCGCCACCTTTGCCGAGATGGATAAAAACAGCGACGGTCAACTGAGTAAAGAGGAAGTGCGCGGACGTTTAGCGGCTCACTTTGAGCAGCTGGACACGGACAATAGCGGTACGCTTTCGGCAGATGAATTATCGTTACTTAAACAGCGAGGTGCAGGTCAGCACCATAAACGCCATCAGCGTTTAAGCTTTGCAGAATTGGATACGGACGGTAACGGCAGCCTTTCAGAAAGCGAATTTGCCGCACAGCAAAGAGGCCGTTTTGGCAAAGAGCATAAACGACCAACCTTTGCCGAGATGGATCAAAACAGCGATGGTAAACTGGGTAAAGAGGAAGTGCGCGGACGTTTAGCGGCTGACTTTGAACTGCTGGATAAAGACGGTAACGGTACGCTCTCTGCTGATGAGTTACCACGCGCTCAAAAACAGCCTTTACCGCAACATGCACAATAACGGCTAACTACATATAATAAAGGCGCTCTTTAGCGCCTTTTTGTTATTGGGCAATAATGTTTTTATAATGCTTTTTCTTGCTAAAGAGAAAATCAATATCCGGCGGGAAATCTTTATTGGCTTTGGCCTTTTTCATCATATCAAAAATCTTAAATTCAGTGAGTACGGCAAATTGATAGGGTTTAAAGTCGCCGTTGGCCTGTAGGGTCGGATCGAAATACTGCTCGCCTTTTTTAATAATCGCATGCTCCAGCAAGAGGTTTTCGCAGCGGTAGCCGAGTACATAACGCTCGCCATGATGATAAATAACATTCATATAGCTGTTGTAAAAACTCTGCTCCGCTTTACTGGTGCATTTTTCCAGTGCCTCGTTCGGCAGTGCATTCACCGTGACAATACGGATATTCTCAGGTTTTAAATGCAAATCTCTAAGTTGTTGTTCAATGGCTGTTATGCTTAGTTGTGTCATTCTCAATACCGGGTCATTACTAAAATCCGCCATAGTATACACTTAAGCAAGTTGAATTAGCATCTTCAAGCAGAATAGGTATACAATGGCAAAAATTTTAGGAGGTCAGTTATGTTTAAGCCACACAAATTAGAAGAGATTGCCAAGCAGATTGGTGACGCGGTGCCGGAAGGAGTAAAAAATTTCGGTGAAGAAAGCGAACGCAAAATCAAACAGGTGCTGCAGGCGCAACTGGGTAAGCTTGATATCGTCAGTCGTGAAGAGTTTGAAGTGCAGACGCATGTTTTATTGCGTACCCGTGAAAAATTAGCGGAAGTGGAAGCTAAGCTGGCTGAGCTGGAAAAGAGATTAGATCAGGCTGCAGAGAAGTAATATGAAAGAACAGTATTTAAAAAATGCCGAGACCTTTGTTGACCAGGTAAGCCAGGAAGGGCAGCTATTTGGCTTGTTTGCTGAAGATAAAGGTTGGGCACACTGTCTGGCGCATGATAATAAAGAGGCGCAGGCGGTTTATCTTTTCTGGTCTAAGCCGGCGTTAGCGGCCAAACTGCAGAATGAAGAGTGGAGTGACTATAAGGTTGAGGCTATCTCGCTGCCTGTTTTTCTTGAGTCCTGGCTGGACGGTATGCACAAGCAGCAGGTTTTTGCCGGTGTTAACTGGGATGAAAACCTCTATGGCCTGGAAATAGAAGCACAGGTATTGAAAAACTCGCTGCTGGAAAAGATACAGCAGGAAGAAGAATAGCAACATACCCCGGGGCCTTGGGCGAATTAGGCGACAGCCTAGGGGCATGAGCGGACGAGCTCTGCGAGTCCTGTTTTGAGCCCTGACTCTTATACAGAAATATCAGTAAGCCAATAGCTAGGCTATTTTAGTTTGTATATTTTAAGAAATGGTGCGGCTGGGAGATCCCATCCATTTTTCTTGTAGCGAATAAGCACTTTAGCAAGGAAAATCATGGAGCGAATTGAACTGCTGTTCAGGTTTATGAGCGGGCAAGCTCAGCGCGCCCTTTGATTTTCCTAATCTCAGCCAGTACAGGGAAGTAATGTCTGAGATGGTGCGTTAAAAAGTGGTTGTTCGCTGCAAGATAAAAAAATGGCTTGGGCAGCCTTTCTTTTGGGCGAGTTATGCGACAGCATAGTGTCACGAGCGGGCTAAGCTCTGTGTGCCCTGTTTTCTTTGGCTGCACAAAGAGCATAGCTCTCTTGAACTGCGAAACTGCGTTTCGGTTTCGCATCGCTTACACGCCGTCAAAGGCGGAAAACAACCGAGGAGTTAAAATGACTCTCGTATATCATTTATTTACACTTTCATATACCGAAGGCTGACTTGTGTATAAGAGATAGGGCTAAAGCCTAGGCTCTATATTTGACACCTGTAATTAACATATGGAGTGCTAAGCAGAGTGATATTGGATTGAATGACAGTTGCAGTTAGCTACAACTCAAACATAAGCAGCAAGTCTGCTTGATATAGGAAATAGAATGTCAGTGTTAAC
>JBFGZH010000371.1:0-2655 GCA_041586895.1 Psychromonas sp.
GCCAAAATATCCATTGCCGTGCTGAAATTCGCTCTATACTTATGTTTTCTATAAACATATTAAGGGACTGTTATGTTTGAATTTTTAGCAAAAAATAGAATTGTGGCCGATCACTCTTTCAATCGTTGGCTGGTGCCACCCGCTGCTTTATTAATCCATCTATCGATCGGCATGATTTATGGTTTCAGTGTTTTCTGGCCTGCGCTAACGACAGAAATTGGCAGTGTCTGTGCCGATTCTGTCGGTTTTGGGGAAAGGGTTTTTACCCGTTCCTGTGACTGGCTGATGAGTGATGTGGTTTGGACCTTTGCCATTGCCATTGTTTTTTTAGGCCTGTCCGCAGCCATTTTCGGTCACTGGCTGGAAAAAGCCGGTCCAAGAAAGGCGGGTGTTGCCGCGGCTATCTGCTGGGGCGGAGGATTGATGATTTCGGCGTTAGGGGTTGCTGTGCATCAATTATGGTTGATTTGGCTAGGCTCAGGCGTGATTGGCGGAATAGGCTTAGGACTTGGCTATATTTCTCCGGTATCAACGCTTATTAAGTGGTTCCCGGACCGCAGAGGTTTGGCCACCGGCATGGCGATCATGGGATTTGGCGGCGGTGCCATGATAGGCACACCGTTAGCAGCAAACCTGATTGATGCTAACGGTGTTGCACAAACCTTCTTGATATTGGGCTGTATCTATCTGCTCGCCATGACCATCGGCGCCTTTGCTTACCGAGTGCCGGCCGAAGGTTGGCAGCCGCAGGGATGGCAGGCCAGCGAGAATAACAGTACAACAATGATCGCCTGTAATCATGTGCATGTCAGTGATGCCCATAAAACACCGCAATTTTGGCTGTTATGGGGCGTACTCTGTTTAAATGTTTCTGCTGGAATTGGCGTATTAGCCGTGGCCAAACCTATGTTTCAAGAAATTGCCGCGAGTAGTTTTGATGCCGCCGTTATTGGCGCCGTTGCCGCAGGTTTTGTCGCTTTATTATCGCTATCCAATATTATTGGGCGCATATTCTGGGCATCTTTATCTGATTTTTTAGGAAGAAAATTAACTTATGCGCTATTTTTCAGTTTAGGCACAGCCCTCTATTTAGCCGCCCCCTGGGCTGGATTAAACCACTATATCGCAGTTTTTGTATTGATTACTTTAATTATTCTCACTATGTATGGCGGCGGCTTTGCCACTATTCCTGCTTATTTAGCTGATATTTTCGGCACCCAGCATGTCGGTGCTATTCATGGCAGATTGTTAACGGCCTGGTCGACGGCCGGTATTATCGGCCCTATGCTTATCTCTTATCTACGCGAGTATCAGTTAGGCCAGGGGATTGCTCCAGCGGCAGCTTACAACTTTAGCTTTAAAATATTAGCCTTGCTGTTGGTAATTGGTTTTATACTTAACTTATTGATTAAACCCATGAACAAAAAGTTCTTTATGAACGAGGAACAATTAAAAAACGAACAAGCGAGTAGCGCGAATCAAGCAACCGCCATTAAAGCCGTCACTGAAACTAACAGTACGGTGCAAAAGCTGCTTCTGCCAGTGGCATGGCTGATTGTTGGCCTGCCAATTACCTGGGGTATTTTCAATGCGCTGCAAAAAGGCATTATTATTTTCCATTAGCTGTGAAAGTGCAAAAGCATAGCTGAATTGCAACTCAGTGAGGCCGAAACCATCTATCTAGATATAGGCTCCGGCCGCTAACAATGCAATCAAAGCCAGCGCTGTGATTGCAAAGACAGTCAGTAAGGATAGAAACCTCAAACTCTTGCTGACAATAGCCAGGCCTCTTCAGAAATACAGCAGCGCTTCATCACGCTTAAGCTAAGCTATTTATTAAAACGCTTTTTTGAGTATTATTAACCGTATTTGTTTTTCTATTTCAATAACAGCAAACATTATTATACCGACAACGATAATCAATAGCCCATCTAACAAAGCAATTGCTTCTGTTGCAAATACTTTTTGCAGCCATGGTACATAAGTAATAGCGAACTGCCCGATGCTAACAGCAATAACAGAAATCCATATAGCACGGGCTCCACATAGTATTACTTTCCAGGTTAACAAAACCTTATACATATTACGGATAAAGAAAAGGTGAAATATTTCCAGTACAACCAGTGTATTTAAAGCCATGGTGCGCGCTAGATTTTCTGAGTATCCCTGTAATATTGCATATTCATAAACACTAAATACCCCCGTTAAAAACAGGCCTGCTACCAGAGCAATATGCCACACAAGACCACCACTGAGCAGCGCTTCTTTGCGAGGCCTGGGCGGCCGTTGCATGATATTTTCTTCTGTCGGCTCAAAGACTAGTGCGATACCCAGCGTCACTGCCGTTATCATATTGACCCACAAGATTTGAATCGGTGTGATTGGCAGGCTCACCCCAAGGGTTAACGCGAAGATAATCGTCATAGCCTCACCCGCATTGGTTGGTAGTGTCCAACTAATCACCTTCTTTATGTTATCGTATACTGTTCGCCCCTTGCGCACAGCCGCAACGATTGAAGAAAAGTTATCGTCGGCCAAGACGAGGTCATCGAGCAGACGCTCATCGCGATCTTCACCCGCAACCACGCCCTGCTCGTCGGCGTCCCAGGCCTGGCCAAGACATTGCTCATCTCCAGCCTCGCCGAGACTCTCCAC
>JBFGZH010000372.1:0-2640 GCA_041586895.1 Psychromonas sp.
ATGAGAGGCTAAGTGGTTAAGAGAAAATAAACAGCCGATAGATTGTGAATCCATCGGCTGTTAAACACTGTGCCTATAGCTAAAGCAGTTCAGGCTGCTTAGGCATAAAGGCTTATTGTCTGTGTTTTTCTGTTCTCATGCCCATGATTAAACTTACACACATCAGCAGTAGAATGATTGTAAAGGGCAGCCCTGTTGAAATAGCGCCGGCTTGCAGTGCCTGTATCGCTTCGGTTCCGCCAACCCAGAGTAATGCGGCTGCAATTGCGCCTTCGATTGTCGCCCAAAAAATACGCTGTGGGACGGGGGCATCGAGTTTACCTCCGGCTGTAATACTATCTATTACCAGTGAGCCTGAGTCTGATGAGGTTATAAAGAAAACCAATACCAGTAATACAGCCAATGCGGATAGCAGGCCGCCTAATGGCAGGGCATCAAACATCTGGAACATGGCAAGCGGAACTTCGGTCAGACCCTGGCTTCCTAATGTACCAACATTATTGATAATCTGGTCGATAGCCACACCGCCAAATACCGACATCCATACCACAGTGACGAGTGTCGGAACGATTAATACAGCGGTGATAAATTCGCGCACGGTACGGCCGCGTGAAACTCGCGCAATAAACATACCTACAAATGGTGACCATGAAATCCACCATGCCCAGTAAAATACGGTCCAGCCATGCATCCAGGATTCATCTTCACGGCCGATAGGGTTACTGAGCGGAATAATATTTTCAATATAGCCGAGCAGTGTCGTCGGTATGGTGCCCATAGAGATAGCAAAGGTGACCAGGGCAACAAAGACGACTAATGCAATGGCAATCAGCATATTGATATTACTGATGAGTTTAACCCCCCCTTCGAGTCCGCGCACCACAGAGATAACAGCGAGCAGAGTAACAACTGCAATAATAGTGATTTGTAGGGGCAGACCGGCATCAATGGCAAACACATGCTGAATACCGCTTGCGGCCTGCTGTGCACCTAGGCCGAGGGAAGTCGCTAGACCGAACAGCGTGGCCAATACTGCAAAAATATCGATGATATGTCCTGGCCATCCCCAGGTGCGCTCTCCTAAAATAGGGTAAAAAACAGAGCGCATGGAAAGTGGTAAACCTTTATTGTAGGCAAAAAATGCCAAGGATAAGGCAACCACACCATAAATAGCCCATGGGTGTAGACCCCAGTGGAACATGGTGGCGCCCAGTGCCAGCTGCGCGGCTTCCGGCGTGTTAGCGGCGACATTAAGCGGAGTCTCATACCAGCCGGTATAATAAGCGACGGGCTCTGCAACTCCCCAGAACATTAAACCAATCCCCATTCCTGCTGCAAACAGCATCGCCACCCAGGAGCGCTTTGAATAATCAGGCTTGGCATCATCGCCACCTAAACGAATTTTACCGTAAGGCGATATAACCAGTGCTAAGCAGAAAATAACAAAAATATTTGCAGCCCACATAAACAGGCTGTCAAAGGAGTTGATAATCTGCCATTTTAAACCATCTAAAAAAGCTTTAGATGTCGGCGGGTCAATGATTAAAATTGCAATTAAAAAAATTCCGATTAAACCGGCACTGGTTCCAAAAACCGGGTTGTGTACATCAAAACCCCACTTTTGAACGTTATCCTGGCCGATTGTATAATCGGTATTATCTATACTGTATTTATCTTTTTTTTTCATGAATCCCCCAAAGAAATTCAGTTATTGTATCGATAGTAATCGCCTAGGATAACATTTCAACATGACATTTTCAGGGCAATTAATAAAAGAGCTGTTTGATCAGCGTTAACGGCATATGAGTGGTTTGCTTTTTGGTGAGTAGTAGATAGAAAAATTGTAGCTGAGGATCTGCTGGAGGAGAAAGAAAAAATCCGCTGCCATATTATGGAGAGCGGATTTTAATCTGAAATGGCTTTAAGCAAGGTTGACTAGAAAGGGATCGCGCGATGTCTTACTATTCTCTTCAGGATGAAACCACGCTAGTTTATCTGCCAGGCTGACGACTTCTCCGATGATCATCAGCGTCGGACCATGTATACCGCCTGAGAGCTCTACTAATTCAGACAGCTTACCAATGACCAGGTGTTGATCTGGGCGGGTACCCTTATTGATTAATGCCACAGGCGTATCCGGTGAGCGGCCAAAATGCAGTAGTTTTGTCTGGATCTCTTCCGAGCGAATGAGTCCCATATAGACGACCAGAGTCTGGTTGCTGACAGATAAGGCTTGCCAGTTTAGCTCTTTACCATCCTGTTTACGGTGTCCTGTAACAAAAGTGACCGACTGCGCAAAGTCTCTATGGGTGAGTGGAATACCTGCATAGGCACTGCAACCCGAGGCGGCAGTAATACCGGGAACAACTTGAAAGGCAATTTTGGCTTCAACAAGCTCTTCGAGTTCTTCGCCACCCCGACCAAAAATAAACGAGTCTCCACCTTTCAGGCGCACTACTTTTTTCCCTTGCCGTGCATACTCCACTAACATTTCATTGGTTCTTGATTGTGTAACCTCGTGGTGACCGGCATTTTTACCGACAGATATAAGATCGGCATCTCTACGTACCAGCTCCAGAATTTCAGCAGAAACCAATCTATCGTACAATACGACATCAGCTTGCTGCATCAATTGTAATG
>JBFGZH010000373.1:0-2627 GCA_041586895.1 Psychromonas sp.
GACAAACTGTTTGCCATCGATTTGATTTAACAAGTCGCTATTGTTAATCAGAGTACTAAGGGCTTTATTCTGCTGCTTGGCAATTTTGTTGACTAAATGATAGGCTTCCGGATGAACCGCAGAGTTATCAAGCGGATTGTCACCGTCAGCAATGCGCAGAAAACCGGCACACTGCTGAAAGGCTTTGTCTCCTAAACGCGGCACTTTTTTGAGCGTTTGCCGGGATTTAAAAGCGCCATGGCTATCACGGTAAGTCACAATATTCTGCGCGATGCTGCTATTTAATCCGGCAATAAAGCTCAGCAGTGAAACTGAGGCTGTATTCAGATCCACGCCCACCGCATTAACACAGTCTTCAACCACGGCCTGCAGACGCTTACTGAGCTGCACCTGGTTAAGATCATGCTGATATAAGCCCACGCCAATCGCTTTTGCATCTATTTTCACCAATTCAGCCAGAGGATCCTGAAGACGCCGGGCAATGGAGATCGCGCCGCGTATTGCCACATCCAGGCTGGGAAATTCCAGGGATGCAAGCTCGGAAGCCGAATAAACAGAAGCCCCGGCTTCACTGACAATCAGTGCCGTCACAGCAGCCGATTGTTTACTTAAACAGGCGCGAACAAAGTTGTCCGTTTCCCGCGATGCCGTCCCATTGCCGATAGCAATCAGATCGACATTGTATTTATCAAGCAGCTGCAGCAGTAATTTTTCTGCCTGCTCGGCCTTAGCGATAGGTGAATGCGGATAGATAGTCGCATGATCGAGCAGCTTGCCCGTGGCATCAATCACCGCCACTTTACAGCCGCTGCGAAAGCCCGGATCGACGCCAAGCACCACTTTTCGCCCTGCCGGTGCAGCCATCAGCAGATCTTTTAAATTACCGGCAAACACCTCAATCGCACTGTCATAGGCTTTTTCTCTGAGCACCGAGATGAGCTGCGTTTCTAATAAGCCGCATAATCTGCTTTTCCAGGCCTTGTGAATCACCTCTGCCCGCCAGCTGTTTGCCGCTAAACGCGCTAATGAAAAACCTAAATGCCTGGCAATCAGCACTTCACAATAGGAGCTTTTAACGGATTTATCCTGCTCAGGATCGGCCTCTAATTTCAGCCTTAAAAAACCTTCGCTTTTACCGCGTAAAATAGCGAGAAAACGGTGCGCGGCAATGCGATTGACCCGCTCACTATAAGCAAAATAGTCTTTAAACTTACTCGCGGCCGCTTCATTGCCTTTAACCACCTGGACTCTAAACTGTGCATGATTTAACAGGTGCTTGTAGAGCTTATTCAATAACGCCGTATCACTGCTGATGCGCTCAATCATAATCGCCAGCGCGCCGTCTAATACCGCCCTGCTATCGGTAAAACCTTTATCAGTATTGATATATTTTCTGGCCAGCAACGCGCTGTCTGCTGCATCTTCAAACCACAATTTATCGGCAAGCGGTTCAAGGCCCGCGGCAATGGCCAATGCGCCTTTACTGACCCTTTTGCTTTTAAAAGGTGCATAGAGAAGTTCAAGCGCGCTTTTATTGCTACAGGCAAGAATCTGCTTTTGTAATGACGCGCTGAGTTTTTTCTGCTCAGAGAGGCTCTTGATGATGGCGCTGCGCCGCGCAGTTAATTCACGCAGATAGATAAGGCGCGTTTCCAATAATCTCAGCTGCACATCATTTAAGCCAGCTGTCGCCTCTTTGCGATAACGGGCAATAAAGGGCACGGTATTACCATCATCATAAAGCCCTATAAAGGCATCAACCTGTGCTTGAGTGATGCCTAATTCACCGGCAAGGGTTTGCTTAATTGCGCTGCTGTCTGAAGTCATCATTTTATTTTACTGCTTGTTTTATTTAATTAATTCAACATACTTATAGCCAATCCACGGAAAAATGCTGGAAGTGAATTGGCTATATCTCACTCAAACAACCTGCATGTAAATAGTCAGGCAGCTTAAACAGCGAAACACTATAACATTGAAATAAGGAATAACAGATGATCAATTTTGCAGTTATCGGCAGCAGCGGCATCAGTGAAAAATTTGTAAACGCGACCTTAGTCGATCAGCAACTGAAATTAAAGGCGGTGTATTCCCGAAAAATAGAAAATGCACGCGACTTTGCCGGTAAATTCAATGTTAGCTGTTGTTATGATGATCTGCAGGCATTAGCCACTGCGGCTGATATTCAGGCCGTTTATATCGCCAGTCCGAACTCTCTGCACTATGAACAAAGCTTATTGATGCTCAAACATGGCAAACATGTGATTTGCGAGAAACCTTTAGCATCCACTAGTCGACAGGTTGAAGAGCTGTATCAGGCCGCCCTGGATAACAATGTTATTTTGTTTGAAGCTTATATGACGGCCAGCCTGCCGAATTTCCAGCAGGTGAAGAATAATATCGACAAGCTGGGGCAGTTACGCAAAGCACACCTGCATTATTGCCAATACTCGTCGCGTTATCAGAAATATTTAAACGGTGAAAATCCCAATACATTCAACCCTGTTTTTTCTAACGGTTCGATTATGGATATCGGTTACTACTGCATCGCTTTCACTGTGGCTTTGTTCGGTAAACCGCAAAAGATACAGGCTTCGGCACTATTATTAGCCTCCGGCGTTGATGGC
>JBFGZH010000374.1:0-2601 GCA_041586895.1 Psychromonas sp.
AAAGTGGACTACACAACAACGTTAAACGGTGCTTTTGCAACCTGTCTGGCACATCTTGCTGACCCGACAGCAGAAGAAGCAACGGTAAGTTCAGTACAGGAACTGCATAAACGCATTACCGGTTAATTTATTAACCAAACTTTAAAACAGTAAAACCACTCTGCGTTTACTGGTAACGAATAATATATCTCGACTTTACCCGCAGGATGAAAGCATATGGCCGTGGTGGGCAGAAGGCGGCCTACTAATAGCAGTCCGCATAAAGAGTTGCGCTATTAGTTGGTGCTATGGGGTTAGCCAGATTGGTTTGTATTGACATCCTCCCCCACATTCGGCCTACGGCACTGCTGAGGGGGATTCCCGTTACAGGGTGTAAACCAATCACTTAGTTTACTGGTTTCTGCTGCTGGCGGCATTACTGCACCACTCACTTCACAGACGCTACGGGCATGACCTGCCCTGATATGTTATATAAAGTATAAGAGAACTTTAATGAAATTGTATCTTGTTTTTGTAAAATTTAGTGCAACTCAAAGGACTTTCAGCCCTATCATATTCCTCTCCCACCTTCGCGCTTCGCGTCTACGGAAGGAGTCCCCTATGAAATTAGGATGGTTGAACTGAACTTCGACCGCCGCTAAATTAGAGCCGTTCAGGTTATTATGCGAGATGCTCTAAGCAATACACTGTCCACACATCAGGCAAAAAAAAACCACCTGAGCAATCAGGTGGTTTTACTGTTTACAGCTTGGTTAGTAAATTAACCGGTAATGCGTTTATGCAGTTCCTGTACTGAACTTACCGTTGCCTGCTCCGCTGTCGGGTCTGCAAGATGTGCCAGACAGGTTGCAAAAGCACCGTTTAACGTTGTTGTGTAGTCTACTTTATAACGCAGAGCTGCACGACGCAGTTGACGAGAGTCTTCAATAGCAACACGGCCTTCAGTAGTATTAACAATGTAGTCATATTCATCATTTTTAATACGGTCAAGAATATGCGGGCGACCTTCGTGTACTTTGTTTACCAGGCGGGCAGTAATGCCGGCTTCCTGCAGTACAACCATAGTGCCGTGTGTTGCATCAATTTCAAAGCCCAGATCCAGCAGGTTCTGTGCCAGTTGAGCAACACGCTTCTTATCGCTGTTACGTACCGAAATCAGTGCTCGGCCAACGCTTGGCACTTCCTTGGTTGAGCCCAGCTCCGCTTTTGCATAAGCTTCTGCAAATGTAGCACCGGCACCCATGACTTCACCGGTACTGCGCATTTCCGGACCTAGAATAGGATCTGAGCCAGGGAATTTGTTAAAGGGTAATACTACCTCTTTAACCGAGTAATACGGTGGAATAATCTCTTTATCAACGCCTAACTCTTTTAGCGTTTTACCCGCCATGACGCTGGCACCAATTTTTGCGATCGGCATACCCGTAGCTTTAGAAACAAAAGGCACGGTACGTGCTGCACGCGGGTTAACTTCAATCATATAGATTTGGTTATTTTTCACTGCCAGCTGGGTATTCATCAGACCGACTACACCAAGCTCCAGTGCCAGTGAGCGGATATAACCGCGCATCTCATCCTGGATCTCTTTACTTAGCGTGTAAGGAGGCAGAGAACATGCAGAGTCACCAGAGTGAACACCGGCTTGCTCGATATGCTCCATAATACCGCCGATAACCACGTCAGTACCGTCACAGATAGCATCGATATCCACTTCTACTGCATCGTCCAGGAAGCAGTCAAGAAGAACCGGAGATTCATTAGAGACACTGACCGCTTCTTTAAAGTAACGACGCAGATCCGTTTCATCGTAAACGATTTCCATCGCACGGCCGCCAAGTACGTAAGATGGACGTACTACTAACGGGTAACCGATACGCTTAGCTGACTCAACCGCCTGCTCAAGCGTGGTTACTGTATCATTTTCCGGCTGTTTCAGGCCTAAACGCTCAACAACCTGCTGGAAACGCTCACGGTCTTCTGCGCGGTCAATGGCTTCCGGAGAAGTACCGATAATAGGTACACCAGCCGCTTCAAGCGCACGTGCCAGTTTAAGTGGCGTCTGGCCACCGTACTGTACGATCACGCCTTTAGGCTGTTCAACCTTAACAATCTCTAATACGTCTTCCAGTGTGATTGGCTCGAAGTATAGGCGATCTGATGTATCGTAGTCAGTAGAAACGGTTTCCGGGTTACAGTTAACCATAATGGTTTCATAACCATCGGCACGCATGGCCATCGCAGCATGTACACAACAGTAATCAAACTCGATACCCTGACCGATACGGTTAGGACCACCACCGATGATCATGATCTTCTCTTTATCTGATGGGTTTGCTTCACACTCTTCATCATAAGAAGAGTACATATAAGCAGTATCCGATGAGAATTCAGCTGCACAGGTATCAACGCGCTTATAAACCGGACGCAGATTGAATTTCTCACGCAGTTTACGCACTTCAGACTCAACCACACCCACTACGGCTGCGATACGGCTGTCGGCAAAACCTTTACGCTTCAAGCGTTTCAGCGTTGCTTGGTCAAGAGAGCGTAAACCGCCTTCAGCTAATGCTTTCTCTTCTAAAATCAGATCTTCAATCTGTA
>JBFGZH010000375.1:0-2600 GCA_041586895.1 Psychromonas sp.
CCCACGCCAGCCACAACAAAGGCGGTGGTCAGATAGGCAGCCAGCACCATATGCACCAGACGATAGGGAAAAGAGGGATTAAAGACCACGGCCCACCAGTCTTCGGGAACAAACTGTCCCAGTTCGTTTATCGCGTATCCGCTCGGAGTATGCATCCAGCTATTGACGGAAAGGATCCAGAATGCAGAGAAAAGCGTGCCGATCGCCACGATCACCGTGGACAGAAAATGCAGCTTTTTGCCGACGCGATTCATACCGAACAACATGACTCCCAGAAAACCGGCTTCCAGAAAAAAAGCAGAAAAGACTTCGTAGCCCATCAGCGGGCCTAATACCGGTCCGGTTTTGTCGGCAAAAACACTCCAGTTGGTACCAAACTGGAAGCTCATCACTATGCCGCTGACCACCCCCATGCCGAAGCTGATCGCGAAAATCTTGATCCAGTATTGATAAAGCTCAATATATTTATGCTCTCCGGTTTTCAGATACAGGCCTTCCAAGACCGCCAGATAGCTTGCCAAACCAATGGTAAAAGCCGGAAAAATAATATGAAATGACACTGTAAAGGCAAATTGAAACCTTGCCAGATCAGACGCAAGTTCACCCATCATGACTCCTTAATCCAGATCCCCTGCCGGTTCAGCCGAATCGTTCTGTTATCAACTTCTCATGCAGATAAGCTTGCTTGAGATTATGAGTATAGGAACAATAAAGGGGCAGTCAAGCTGGCCGCTGCGCCTGTCTCGGCTGCCTTATTACGCTTTATTGTTACTCTATTGAAAATAATCCTCTTTACCAGGGAATGGTTTTCCCCTGCCAATCAATATAATCAACTTCGCCATTAATCTGGCGATCAGCAATCAGGTCGCTGAGGCGCTCGGCAACAAAGTCTGCAGTAAATAGTTTGCCTTGAGGGACATTGCCCTGAAAGGGTTGCGACAGCGCGGTATCCGTAGTGCCCGGATGAAAGAGCACTAATTTGCTATTTTTAGCGCGCCGTTTAAGCTCAATCGCTGCGCTTTTAAAGCCCATATTCAGCGCGGCTTTTGAGGCGCGGTAGCTATACCAGCCGCCTAAGCGGTTGTCGCTAATACTGCCGACGCGTGCGCTTAGCGCCGTGATCACGCAGTGGTTTTGATGGTCTAAATATTGACTTAAATGCTTTAGCCACAATAAAGGGATCAGGGTGTTGATTTTAAAAAGCCAGGTAAAGTAATCATCCGTTAAGTCTGCCAGACGCTTTTCCGGCGCAAAGCCAAGCGCTTTATTATGTAACTGCCCGTTAAACAGGGTAACGCTTTGCAGATTGCCAATATAGGCGCTTAATTCCTTAACGGCTTGGCCGATATTGGCATCGCTATAGTGCAGCACTTTATGAATATGGCGCTCATCACAGCGCGCAAGTTGCTGCTGACTGAAGGTGATTATCACGTGCTCAGGAAAGCGCGTGCGCTGCTCGCGGTAAAAGGCACGGGCGATGGCACTGCTTGCCCCGACAATCATAATGCTATTTGTTTCGCTCATTACTCACACATACTCCGTCTTTGCAGTGATTGGCCAGCAGCAGCCTGAAATACGGTTACGATTTCCGGCAAAAAGCAGATAGGCTCTATCGGCAAACCACTTAATAGGCTGAATGCGCAGCAGTTTTAGCCAGCGATGTTTACCCACAGCCGACCAGGCAAGATAAGTGACGTCCAGCCCGTAATACATTTTCCCGTCGTCAGTTTGCCCGTGTAATATGCTCAGAGCCTGCTGTTTATCAATCCCAGGATAGTTGCGGCTAAAGTCACCCTTTTGAATATCAATGAGCTGGATCCGCTGGTTATGGTCGTGTCGCTTTAAACTCAGCATCTCTTTTGCACAAAGCGGACAGTCTCCGTCGTAAAAAACTTTCATCGCTCTTTCCCATTTCCATTGCTACTTGGTAAATGTTAATACGCAGCTGTGCGCCTTGCGGATCACTGATACATTGGCTGTTTTTTCTAACTCGCAGGACTTAGCTTTCTAAGGCACAGGAAAGCAGCCTGTGCTACACTGCGCGGCTAATTTCCCTTTAAACTGCACATTGAGATTGAATATGCCATTTTCTAAACTTGGATTAAGCCGGCCAATAGTACAAGCTGTAACTGAATTAGGTTATCAGCAGCCAACACCTATACAGAAAAAGGCCATCCCAGCCATTTTATCCGGTAAAAATATTATCGCAGCAGCGCAAACGGGGACCGGGAAAACAGCGAGCTTTGTTTTACCTATACTGCATCTTTTACAAGACGCTCCGCAGCTACGTGCCAAACGTGTTCGCGCATTGATTATGGTACCGACACGGGAGTTGGCGATTCAAGTTGACGACAATATTCAGCACTACAGCAAGCACCTGAACCTCAGGTCACTGGCGATGTACGGGGGTGTCGATGATCAACCACAAAAACAGGCGCTGCTTGAAGGTGTGGATATTTTGGTCGCCACACCGGGGCGTTTGTTGGATATCTATACGCAGCGCGCAATTCATTTCGATGAAATTGAAATATTGGTCTTAGATGAAGCCGATCGGATGCTGGATATGGGCTTTATCAATGATATCAATAAAATTATTGAGC
>JBFGZH010000376.1:0-2591 GCA_041586895.1 Psychromonas sp.
AGCGCTCAGCGCCGTGGAAGTGATCTGGTTGGATATCAATAAGCTGAAAAAAATCATCGCCAAAGATGTGCAGTTAAGCGAAACCTTTGTCCAGCATCTCGAGCATGAAGCACAGGACTAAGGAAACAAAAATCCGCGCGGCACTGCGGTCTTGATTAGCAAATAAACAGTGCCCTCCCTGGCACAGCTTACTCTATGCTTAGCGGTTAGGCACTAAAATCATGCCGGCTGCCTGCGGCGGCGTTGGCAGCGGCAGTAAATTGCCGTCCTTCATTTTATGCAGCAGCTCTTCAATGGCCGCCGGTGATTTCGGCTCACTGATGTAGTAGCCCTGAATCGAGTGACAGTTCAAGCGCTGTAAAAACTGCAGTTGCTCCTGAGTCTCCACTCCTTCAGCCACCACCCTTAAGTTGAGATTTTTCGACAAAGCGATAATAGATTCCAGTATCGCTTCATCGCTCTTCGTCCCGCCAATATCATTGATAAATGAGCGGTCGATTTTTAATATATCTAAAGGCAACAGTTTCAGATAGCTCAATGAGGAATACCCGGTACCAAAATCATCCAGAGAGACCTGAATGCCCTGCTCATTAATACGGCGCAGCACCTCAACCACCACATCCGGATCTTTCATCACCGCACTTTCAGTGATTTCCAGCTCCAGCTGCGAAGGTTGCAAACCGGTTTCCTGCAGAATCTGCTGCAGGGTGCTGAGCAGAGACTTGTTCTCCAGCTGTCTGACCGACAGATTCACCGCGATGGAAACGCTCGACGGCAACAACCCCGAGGCATGCCAGCGCTGAATCTGTGCACAGGCATTACGCAGTACCCATTCGCCAATAGGTACAATCAGCCCAGCTTCCTCTGCAACAGAGATAAACTCTCCCGGCGGAATCAATTTCTGACCATCGGGCTGCCAGCGCAACAGAGCCTCCATACCGATAATCTGGCCACTGTCGGCATCGACCTGCGGCTGATACTGGAGAAAGAACTCTCTGCGCTGCAGCGCATGGCGCAGGCGGTTTTCCAGTTCAATGGCCTTGGAAGCCTGCTCCTGCAGCTCGGTGGTATAAAACTGAAAATTATTGCGTCCGCGCGACTTCGCCAGATACATCGCCATATCCGCACACTTCAGCAGGGACTCCATGCTTTTCACCGCATCTGAACTAGGATACAGGGCAATACCTATACTGGTGCCGATCAATACTTCATGGCCTTTAATGGTAAAGGGGCTATTCAGGCTGGCGATCAGTTTCTGCGCCACCATAGCCGCCTCACGCGACTCACAGCAGACCTCTTCTAAAATGACCGTAAACTCATCGCCGCCGAGCCGACTGACAGTATCCCCTTCGCGGGTCACCGACTGCAGGCGCTGTGCAACCTCTTTAAGCAACAGGTCTCCGGCATCATGACCTAAGGAATCATTGACCTGTTTAAAACGATCCAGATCCAGAAACAGCAGTGCCAGCGTGTGATCATGGCGGTCCGAACGGGAGATCGCCTGGCCGAGCAGATTGGAAAACAGAGCACGGTTGGGCAAGCCGGTGAGGGAGTCATATTGTGCCAGGTAGACTAACTTTTCTGCCGTTTCCTTACGCTCACTGATATCCTGAAAGACCAGCACCATGCCTTTATTCTCGGATGTCGAGTTACAAATCGGACTGGCGTTAAACTCAACCGGAAAGCTGCTGCCGTCAGAGCGATAAAACCACTGCTGATCATCGTGAACACTGCGCTGCGTCAGCATGGCGCTATACAGTTCACTCTTGGCAAAGGGAAAGACGCTTTGATCCAGCCCCTGAATATCGGCATAGTCAAGTCCCAGTATGCTGTCATCAGCATACATCAGCAGCTGTTTGGCAGCCGGATTCGCAAAACTGATCTTGCCGCGAGCATCGACACTGATAATCCCTTCGGCGGTTGATTTCAGCAGCAGATCCTTATGATCCTTAACCCGCTCCAGTTCATACAAACTTTTCTCCAGCAGGCTTTTATTCTTGCTCAGCTCAAGAAAGAAACGTACCTTGCCGAGCAGAATATGCGCCTGAATGGGTTTAAAGAGGTAATCGACGGCACCGACATCATAACCTTTAAATTCAAAGGTCTCCTCTTTATCAGCTGCAGTGACAAAGATGATCGGTGTATGCAGACTGTTGCGGTTACCGCGAATCAGCTCTGCTGTTTCAAAACCATCCATCTCCGGCATCATTACATCAAGCAGGATCAGGGCAAAGTCATGGCGCAATAACAGCCCCAGCGCTTCAAAACCGGATTGTGCCGTGTAAATCTCAGCATCGATGTCCTGCAATACCCTGGTCATCGAACGGATATTTTCCATCAGATCATCGACCACCAGAATTTTCGGTCGCTGAATATCATCTTGCATTGTCAATTTCTCTTTCTTAGTTTCCAGGCTCTGTTGACCCTAACACCTAAACAAATACTGTTTCGGCACTTAATATAAACACGCATCAATACAGCACTTTCCACACCGCTAGCGTAGAACAGTATGATACAACACCCTTTTTGATATGTATTTGATAAAACTTCTACAAAAGCAACTTTATTAAATCAGCTCGCTGATCCTTACC
>JBFGZH010000377.1:0-2558 GCA_041586895.1 Psychromonas sp.
GAAGGTTGTTAATAAATACAGCCAGCGCTTTTAGAAACGCCTGTAAACGAACAAAAAAAATCATCATAAAACTCAATACCAGGATAACAATAGATAGCCACAACACAGGAGAATATAATTAAATGACTTAAATCTATTTAATAGCAACACAAAAAAAATCAGTATATAGGAAAATAATACCCCCTTCACCTATTCCTCCAGAGACTATGATTAAAATAACAACTTTGTTCTATCATAAAAATAATAGGGTGTTTTCCAGTACAAAAAAATGTAAGATAGACGTCTAGATGTAAAAACATCTAAATGAATTTAGCTAATCTTATTTTAGGAGCTCACATGTCACGTGACTTATTTACTTCAGAGTCAGTATCTGAAGGTCATCCAGATAAAATCGCCGATCAAATCTCTGATGCGGTACTTGATGCAATTTTAAAACAAGATAAAAAAGCACGTGTTGCTTGTGAGACTTATGTAAAAACCGGCATGGTGATGGTCGGTGGTGAAATCACTACCGATGCATGGGTTGATGTCGAAGAGATCACCCGTGAAACCGTACGCAATATTGGCTATACCAGTTCAGAAATGGGCTTTGATGCCGATTCTTGTGCTGTTCTTAATACTATCGGTAAACAGTCTCCTGATATTAATCAAGGTGTTGACCGTAGTGATCCACATGCGCAAGGCGCTGGTGATCAGGGGTTAATGTTTGGTTATGCAACCAATGAGACCGACGTTTTTATGCCGGCACCCGTTACTTACGCACACCGCCTGGTAAAACGTCAGGCTGAGATGCGTAAAAGAAAGATTCTGCCTTGGCTGCGCCCGGATGCAAAAAGCCAGGTGACTTTTGCTTATGATCACGGAAAAATTGTCGGTATCGATGCCGTGGTACTGTCAACGCAGCATTCTGAAGAGATCAAGCAGGATGATCTGATTGAAGCGGTAATGGAAGAGATCATCAAGCCGGTATTGCCAGCGGAGTTACTGACAGAGCGCACCAAATACTTTATTAACCCGACAGGCCGCTTTGTCATCGGCGGTCCAATGGGCGATTGTGGTTTAACCGGGCGTAAGATTATCGTTGATACCTACGGTGGTATGGCGCGTCACGGTGGCGGTGCTTTCTCAGGTAAAGATCCATCAAAAGTTGACCGTAGTGCCGCCTATGCAGCACGTTACGTGGCTAAAAACATTGTCGCAGCCGGTCTTGCGGATCGCTGTGAAATTCAGGTTTCTTACGCTATCGGTGTTGCTGAGCCGACCTCCATCAGTGTTGAGACCTTTGGTACGGAAAAAGTGAAAAAAGATCTGATCATCAAGTTAATCCGTGAGCACTTCGATCTACGTCCGCACGGTTTAATTGAAATGTTGGATCTTATCCAGCCTATCTATAAGGAAACAGCCGCTTACGGTCACTTTGGTCGTGAAAAGTTCCCATGGGAAGCACTAGACAGAGTGGAAGAGTTAAAAGCAGCGGCATTTTAATTTTTAATTAAAAGATGCTCAGCCCTGAAGATAAAAAAGCACTGCAGGCCAAAGGTGAAGATTATTTCATTTTAGCCGAGTGCTTTTTTGATCGCCCTTTTAAACGTCCCGACTACCTCTTTAACCAGCGCGGTAAAAGTGCCGGCAGCGCCCACCTACAGCGTAATCTCATCAAGTTCAACCCGATTCTCTTTAATCAAAATAAAGAAGCCTTTTTTAGCCAGGTTGTTGCTCATGAAGTCGCGCATCTCATCGCTTATCAGCTCTATGGCAAAGTTCGTCCGCATGGCCGGGAATGGCAGCATATCATGAGCCAGGTTTTCAACTGCCCGGCAACCACGACCCATTCCCTGGATATTAAAGATGTGATCGGCCAACTGTTCAGCTATCAATGTTTATGCAGCAGTCACCAACTGACCATACGCCGCCATAATAAGGTGTTAAAGGGGGCGAAATATTTGTGTAAGAAGTGTAGAGGTGAATTGAAGCCAGGTTCCCATAGAGCGAACGGGAACCAAGCCTAAGACAATCAACGTTTAAAATTATCTAATATAATGCCCGTCGCCATGGCCACATTTAATGATTCGGCCTGACCGAAGCTGGGAATGGTTATCTTATTGGTTATCAACTCTGCAACAGCCTGGGAAATACCATGGGATTCACTGCCCATAACAATAAAGGCGCTATCGCTAAGCTTGCTTTGATGAATATTCTCCCCCTGTAAAAACGCACCGTAGACAGGTTTGCTCTGCTCACTGAGGTATGCAGGTAAATCAGTATGGCTGATTTTTACCCGGGCAAAAGAGCCCATAGTCGCCGCAATCACCTTCGGATTATAAAAGTCGGCACAATCCGGGCTGCAGATGATCTGTTTAATACCATACCAGTCAGCCACGCGGATAATAGTGCCTAAATTGCCCGGATCACCGACCTGATCTAAAACCAGGATCAATTCATTACCGCCAATAGCAGGCAGCACACTCTCTTGACACTCGACTACAGCCAGCACACTGTTATTGGAAACCAGGGTGCCGGCCTTTTTCAGCTCCTCTTCCGTGGCTTCAAGGGTTACA
>JBFGZH010000378.1:0-2551 GCA_041586895.1 Psychromonas sp.
AACAAGCTAATGGCCCTGAATATAAGAAGAACGAACTATTGTAGGCAGTTCCATTAGCTTTTCAAGTTTATTGCTTCGTTATAAGCCTTTTTTATACCGGCTGTCACTAGAGGCGGTAATAACTTGTTTAAGTTGCAGCCAGCTATCCAGTCAAGGCCATATGCGTAAGCCTTATAATCCTCTCCGCTCAATATCGCTGGAAACAGTTATTGTCAACAGCGTTTTCGCTATGCTGAGATTTTTTATCTTATCCTGTATATGCTCCTGCATGGCCAGTTTCTATTGATACAGCGCTTGTTTGGCCTGCGCAATTACGGGTATTAAAGCTGTCCAACCCGCAGTAAATAGCATCCGCTCCGGCAGCAATCGCTGCTTTTATGGAATCGATATCCTCGCCCGGTGCTAATAATTCGAATTGTTACTGCATGGCCTGAAACCTGCTTGATTAGTGATAAGGGGCGAAGTTTACCGGAAATACCTATCCCCTGAAAATACAGCTCAGCTGATTGCCATAAATCTTATTTTTGTTGCTGACATGCTTGTTTTTTTACATTACTATGCGCGACAGAATGTTTAGCCCGGCTAAATATTTGTTCCAGTGAAGACTGCAGGAGAGAGGATTTTATCTGAGCTTAACCGCCTTGATAAACACCCGCCGAAGAAGTAAATCTTTCAGGTGCTTTCTATTCATAGTGAATAAAAGAGAGCGAGGACTGTAGTTGGAGGAACCTCTGGAGAGAGCCGATATTAATTCGGACGCCGAAGGAGCAAGCCCGATTTTAGGGTGAAACTTTCAGGCAAAAGGACAGAGGAGTGAAACACACATATGCAGCACTTCAGATTAACCGTTAGAAGTAAAACCAATATTAGCTAATGCCTATATAATTGCTTAGCGACGAAAGCGATATGCCCTTTCACTCTTCTCCTTAAATATACTTTTTGTTAAGGGGAATCATGAACAATCTTCAATCTTTATTACAAAGCCTGGATAGTTTTATCTGGGGCCCACCACTGCTGATCCTGCTGGTCGGCACAGGTATCTACTACACGTTGCGTTTAGGCCTGCTGCAGTTTCGTCATCTGCCTACGGCACTGAAAATGGTGTTCACTAAAAATAAATCCGGCAACGGCGATATCTCCAGTTTTGCGGCGCTCTGTACCGCGCTGTCAGCCACAATAGGTACAGGTAATATTGTCGGTGTCGCCACCGCGATTAAACTAGGTGGTCCCGGCGCACTTTTTTGGATGTGGCTGGCCGCTGTTTTTGGTATGGCGACCAAATACGCGGAATGTTTATTAGCGGTAAAATACCGTAAAGTAGATGATAACGGGCAGATGGTCGGCGGTCCTATGTATTACCTGCAGTATGGCGTCGGCTCTAAAGCACTGGCAGTGATGTTTGCCGTGTTTGCCCTGGGTGTGGCCTGCTTTGGCATAGGTACCTTTCCGCAGGTCAATGCCATCCTCGATGCCTCGCAGATCTCCTTTGGCATATCACGGGAAATATCAGCCACTGTACTGACCCTGTTGGTTGCCGTGGTCACCATCGGCGGCATCAAGTCGATTGCTAAGGTCGCCGGAAAAGTCGTACCGGCGATGGCGCTATTCTACATCTTGGCCTGCTTAAGTGTACTGTTCAGCAATGCCGAGCATCTGCTCGCAGCCCTTGAGTTGGTATTGACTTCAGCTTTCACTTCAACAGCGGCCACGGGTGGTTTCTTAGGCGCCGGGATTATGTTGGCGATTCAATCCGGTATTGCCCGCGGTGTATTTTCCAATGAATCAGGGTTAGGCAGCGCGCCGATGGCCGCCGCCGCCGCAAAAACAGATTCCTGTGTCAAGCAGGGGCTTATCTCGATGACAGGCACCTTCTTTGATACCATTATTATCTGTACCATGACCGGCCTGGCGCTTATATTAACCGGAGCCTGGCAAAGCGATTTTGCTGGTGCAGCAATGACCACCCATGCCTTTGCCGTGGGTTTAAGCTCTGACACCCTGGGTCCGTTACTGGTTTCTATCGGCCTGATTTTCTTTGCCTTTACCACTATTTTAGGGTGGAACTATTACGGCGAGCGCTGCGTTGTTTACCTGTTCGGTACCAAAGGGATCCTCACTTATAAGATTATCTTTATCGCTCTGGTGGCATCGGGCGCCTTCCTGCATCTGGATATGATCTGGATCATCGCTGATATTGTTAATGGCTTAATGGCGGTGCCGAATCTGATCGGCCTAATCGCTTTACGTCATGTGGTGATTGCAGAAACCAGGCTGTTCTTCAAGCTTGATACGCAGCAGGAGACAGATCTGCACAAGGTACAGTCACCAAGCTAAATTAAAAAAGAAATTAAAAATCAAAGCCTTTGCAGCAGTTGCAGCAAAGGCTTTTTTATCTTCTCTAACCGGAAAGTCAGCTCAGCAGAGATATTAGCAGCCTCCTGTACTGATCCGCGCTGAACTGAAGCTGAGTAATGCTACTTGAAATTGATTTTCCCCTGCGATAATCAGCCTCAAGGAAAAAAGATTATTATTCATTTTCATGGGCCACACG
>JBFGZH010000379.1:0-2551 GCA_041586895.1 Psychromonas sp.
ACCCATGCGCTGGGAAAAATGCCGCTGAAAGTAGAAATGCGCCACCAGCACACTGACGAGCTTATCTGTCAGTTAAGTAGAGATGCCGATGGCACGCTGCGACATTAACAAAGCACCCCGGCAGGCTTTAAATCTCTTTACCTGGGGTAATCCAAGTCGTGGTGATGATGCGATCGGCCCCAAACTGCATCGCATTATTGAGCAGCTCATCGCGCAGTTGGCGGTTAAAAATATTCAGCTGATAGAAGACTTCCAACTGCAACCCGAACATGTCTTTGATATCAATGAGGATGCCTGTATTGTTTTTATCGATGCCAGCTACCAGGGGAATAACGCCTATCAGCTCACTGCGGTCAAGAGTACAGGGCAGATCGGCTATACCACCCATGCTTTAAGTCCGTCGGCATTACTGACACTCTATGAAAAAACCCAAAATAAAGCATCCCCTCCTGCCTTTCTGCTCAGCGTGCGCGGTTACTGCTTTGATTTAGGCAGCCCTTTATCCGCACAGGCAGAAGAAAATATTAAGCTGACAACGCAATTTTTAAAAAAGTTATTAACCAGCCGCCAGCCGCTGCAACTGCTGGATCATGCCGCTGAGGGCTGCAGCGATGCATGAACTCTCTATTGCGCAAAGCCTGATCGAGCTGCTTGAAGAGCATGCCGCAACGCATAATTTTAAAAAGGTGACTAGAATTACATTAGAAATCGGTGTGTTGGCCGGCATTGAAAAATCAGCGCTGTTTTTTTGTTTTGACAGTGCCGCGAAAAACACCCTGGCAGAAGGCGCACAGCTGATCATTGTCGATCAAGCCGCCAAGGGCATTTGCCAGCATTGTCAGCAACAGGTTAGCCCCAGCAGTTGGTATGAGCCCTGCCCGCATTGCGGGCAAATGGGCATGGCAATTAGCGAAGGGCTGCAGATGATCATTAAATCTTTACAAGTGGAGAGCTGAATGTGTAATTTTTGTGGTTGTAATAAAGCTGCTACGCCAATGGACAACAGACGCGAGGATGAAGCCGGCACTGTGCACCAGCATGCAACAGCTCACCCGCGGATGGTGGAGATTGAGCAGGATCTTTTATCTAAAAACAATGATTACGCGAAGCAGAACAGGCAAGCACTGCAAAGCAGCGGCATTTTTGCAGTCAATCTTATCTCCAGCCCGGGATCAGGTAAGACCACATTATTGACCGAGATTATCAGGCAGTTAAAGGGTCAGCATAATATCTATGTGATTGAAGGAGATCAGCAAACTTCGCTGGATGCCAGCCGGATCAGAAATACCGGCGTTAAAGCGGTGCAAGTCAATACCGGTAAGGCTTGTCACTTAGATGCGCATATAGTGGGTCATGCCTGTGCCGATCTGGACATGCAGGACAACGGCTTCCTGTTTATCGAAAACGTCGGTAATCTGATTTGTCCGGCCGGTTTTGATTTAGGGGAAGCACATAAAATAGTGATCCTATCGGTTACCGAAGGAGAGGATAAGCCATTAAAGTATCCGGAAGTTTTTCATGCCGCCGGATTAATGATCATTACTAAAACCGACCTGCTGCCTTACCTCAACTTTGATCTGCACAGGTGTTGTCAATATGCCAAACAGATCAATCCCGATATAGAAATCATTCAACTTTCCGCCACCTCCGGTGAAAATATCAAGCAGTTCAGTGATTGGTTAATAACGGCCAGGGAGCAATATTAATTATGTGCCTAGCCATCCCCGGACGCGTTATCTCCATCGACCAGTCAGCGACACCGGTCACCGCCATGGTCAATTTTAGCGGCATAATAGCCGAGGTTGTCGTCGAGTGGGTGGATCACGTCGCCGTTAATGACTATGTCATTGTCCATGCCGGATTTGCCATCAGCAAACTGGATCAACAGCAAGCCCTGGCAACGCTACAGCTGTTTAAGCAGACAGAGAGCAGTGACGACTAATAAGCCAAGGTCAACGGCAATACTTAGGAAAAATGATGAAATCAGCCAAGATTACACTAGCCCATGGAAGCGGCGGTCGCCTTTCCAACGCGCTTATCAATGACATTTTTTTCCCGGCATTTAACAATGCCATCTTAAATCAGGCGCATGACGGCGCGCAGCTGAGCATGGACAGCGGTAAACTGGCGTTCTCCACAGACTCCTTTGTCATTAACCCCTATTTCTTTCCCGGCGGCAATATTGGTGAACTGGCCGTTAACGGCACGGTCAATGATCTTGCCATGTGCGGGGCGATGCCGCAGTTTCTTTCTGCCGCTTTTATTCTCGAAGAAGGCCTGCCTATTGAGCATCTGCAAACTATCGTCAACAGTATGGCTGCCGCTGCGCAGAATGCCCAGCTGCAGATAGTAACAGGGGATACTAAAGTGGTCGAACGGGGCGCGGCTGACGGCATATTTATCAATACCTCGGGGATAGGGATTATCAGCCACGCGCAGCAGATTTTACCGAGCAACGCGCAAGCCGGAGATGTGGTCATCACTAACGGCTATATAGGTGATCATGGCATTGCCATTTTGTCACAGCGCCAGGGACTCTCCTTTGCCACCA
>JBFGZH010000380.1:0-2536 GCA_041586895.1 Psychromonas sp.
CATACACATACCCGGTGTGATGGAAACAAAAAAGAAGGTGGGAATAAACATACTCAATAACGCCAGGTTCATCGCGGTTTCCTTGAAATAGTAAATAACAACTGTGCATAAATGTATCGCGATGGCGATGACATTGTCTTAGCAAGATCGGCTTGCTTTGCCGCTGTTTACGCAATTATAATTGCATAAAATTCAAATAAGAGAGTGAAATCGTGCAGGAAGTACTTATCGACAGACATGATATCAGCATTATTAACCTGCTGCAGGAGAACAGCCAGATACCTCGGCTGGAGTTGGCTGAGAAAGTGGGACTATCTTCTTCACAGTGTTTCCGGCGTTTGAAAAGGCTCGAGGACAGTGGCGTGATCGACCGTTATATTGCGGTTTTAAATAAAGAAAAAGCCGGAATAGGCGTCTCGGCGGCGATCATGGTGCAGTACCGAAAAAGCGAAGTACAGGCGCGGGAAAAAACTATCGCACTGATTCAGCAGACGTCGATCATCAATGAGTGCTATTCGATCACGGGTGAGTATGACTTTATGCTGCGGGTATACTGCAAAACCATGAAAGAGTTTAACAATCTGCTTAACCACACCTTTCAGGTGAGTTTTATCTCCGGCCTGCACTCCTATATGCTGCTCTCCTGTATTAAAGACAAGCAGAGTCTGTCGCTCTAGAGCTTGCAGCGCGCTGCTGTTAGGGCTGAAAAACATGACACCAGATATAAAGAATAAGGGGGCTCACCCATGGCGGCGAGAATGAGCATCTCGATCTCTGTTATTATTGTGGCTATGGTAATAGAAAGGATTATCATTAAGCATTAACAATACCTATTCATCGAGTAACAGGATTTATTGGCCAGTGTTATGAAAAAATACCCACAAAATAAAGACATTGCTTTTACAGGTAAAAAAAAGACGCTACTGGCAGTCATGCTGCTAGGTGTGAGTGCCGTTTATTGTCTTCTGCAAGGCTGTACCCGAAGCGCGGATAATCCAAGTTACGCGGTTGCAGCCTCACTTCCGCCCTTTAATCAGGGCAGTTTTAGTGAATACGTGGCCGAGACCCGGCAGTGGCTTGAGGATAACCGTGTCTTTATCAGCGATAACCAGGCGCGTGAGCTAGCACTCAACCTGCCAAGGGAATATCAGCCTGCAGTGGCCAATGGTGAAGCGGTACTGCTGGTCCACGGCCTTGGCGACTCACCATACTCATTTATTGATATTGCTCGCTATTTGGCGGACAAAGGTTATCTGGTGCGCACTATTCTGTTGCCGGGCCATGGCTCCAAAGTGGGCGATTTGATGTTGCCCAGTGAAGCAGACTGGCAGACTGTGGTTCACCATCACAGTCAACTGCTTCAGCAAAGCGCCACTAAAGTCTGGCTGGGCGGCTACTCCACCGGGGCGAACCTGGTGACGGCAGAGGCGCTTGAGGATGAGGCTATTCAAGGTCTGCTGCTGTTCTCACCGGCGTTTAAACCGGAAAGCGCTATTGTTTCCTGGGCTGAAGCTGCCAGCTGGTTTGTCACCTGGGCGGATCAGGATCCCGAAGATAATTACCTGCGCTATAATTCTTTGCCTATGAATGGCGCTGCGGTGTATTACCAGACCTCTGAGACGGTTCGTAACAAGCTGGCCGAAAGCGACTTTCAGCGTCCTGTTTTTATGATGATGAGTGAGAGTGACAGCGTCATTAATACTCAATATGCGCTGCAGGTCTTCACTGATAAAATGGCGCATCCGGCTAACCGTCTGGTCTGGCAGGGCGAAAGCCCCTTAAGTGAACCGCGGGCTGTACGCTTTAGCATGCAGCTACCCGAGCAACGTATTTCCAATGGCTCGCATATGGGCTTGTTATTTTCCCCTGACAACCCTGAATATGGCCGCAGCGGACGCAATCGCATCTGTGCTAACGGCCAGCAGGAAGCGCAGCAACTATTATGCGCGCAAGGTGAGGAAGTCTGGTATTCGGCATGGGGCTACCGCGAGCCTGGAAAAATTCACGCCCGTCTAACCTATAATCCCTACTTTGCGCAAAGCATGGCGTTGCTGGATCAGGTCATGAGTGCGGCATCTGAGTAAGGTTACCCCCATTTATCTGATTAGCTTCTAGAATTAAAAAAGGGAAGTGTTCGGGCTTGGCAAACTTCTAATTAACAGGAAGGATTAGTTATGGACTTTATTGAGATAATATCTATTGCCGGTTACGCCATTGAAGCTATGGGAGTGCTCGTTGTTGTTGCCGGTTCGCTGCTGGCTTCAAGCACATTTATCCGTTCATATCGGAAGCTATCAGAAGGTGTCGCATATCGTACCTACCGAAGACAATTAGGGCGATCTATTATGCTCGGCTTGGAATTTTTAATTGCCGGAGACATTATAAGAACCGTTATTGTCGCGGACACACTGGAGAATGTCGCCGTGCTGGGGATGATTATCTTGATACGTACTTTTCTCAGTATAACCCTGCATCTTGAGGTGGAAGGCCGATGGCCCTGGCAACATGAAGATAAAGTATAAGGCCCTAGTTCACA
>JBFGZH010000381.1:0-2534 GCA_041586895.1 Psychromonas sp.
AGGTAAAGCTGTCATCGCCATTGAAATCCGCATTGGGCGTGTAGGTCAGGGTGCCGTCGGCATTGATTGTCACCGTACCATTTGCACCCTGCGTAACACTTGCTACGGGTGATTTGTCTGCTGCCCCATCCACATCGCTATCATTGGCTAATACGTCTATGATCACAGCCGCATCTTCATTGACTGTCGCGCTGTCATTGACCAGCACAGTTTCATCGTTCTGCGCATTGACGGTGACATTGACCGTGGCGCTGTTACCTTCACCATTGGTATAGGTAAAGCTCTCATCGCCATTGAAATCCGCATTCGGCGTATAGGTTAAAGTACCGTCGGCATTAATAGTGACGCTGCCGTTCGCCCCCTGCGTGACACTTGCTACGGGTGATTTGTCTGCTGCCCCGTCCACATCGCTGTCGTTAGCCAATACATCTATGGTCGCGGCGGCATTTTCATTAATACTTACACTGTCAGCAACGACTGTTGTAGCATCATTAACAGGCACAACAGTAACAGTGGCAGTGGTTTCAGAAGTTGCGCCGTTATTATCACTGGTCACCAAAGTGATTGTCGCATCGCCATTGAAATTCTCTGCCGGAGTAAAAGTAATGGTCCCAGCCGTTTCATCAATGCTTACAGTCCCCTGCTCTGCCGGAACGCTTGCCGCAGTGGAGACAATAGTGCCATCTGCATCTGCTACGGTGTAATTAAAAGTAACACTGCCGCTATCTTCATCGAGCACAGCGTTTTCAACACTAATGGTTGGCACAATATTGTCATTGCCAGCGTTAAGATCCGTATTGATAAGAGTTTCTTCTTGCGCAGCAAACTCAAAAGCTTGGGTTTCAAAGTCCGTAGCTGCTATTAACTCTCTTGCATCACGCGCCAGTGCTATTACTGATGAACTGCCGCCATGAGAGCCTTCACCGGCAGCAGTATCAACCTCTTCGATAGGATCCTCGTTAGCTTCAATGGCAGCTTGAATTGCTTCTATTTCACTTAATAGCTGCTCATTTTCCTGCCCTTGAGCAACATCTGCAGATTCTTCAATAAGCTCAGCTGACTGCTCAGCGGCAGCGTTATTGGTTTCCAATGATTGATTCTCTGTCTCGATCACTTCAATCTCAGGGGCATTATTATTTATCGTATCCATTATTTGTGCTCCATGGTCATAGCTGATGCTGTTTGGCTCATTATCATAAGATTAAATTGCAATGTATTTGCAGGAGGTATAACAATGAACATATAAAAACACCTTTTAAGATAAAGACTTTCTCAACGAGAAAGAAGTTAACGAACAGATGGCAAAAAAATAGTGCGGTAAAGATGCCAATAGCAAGAAAATGATCTGCATCAAAAACAGCAAATTATCGTTTAAAATACAAGCTTACTCATAAAAAATCAATGGGATAAACTATACACTGTGGGTTACATCAAGGTCTTAAAGAGATAATAATAATTGCAACAACAAGTTATCTAGTGCGGATAAGCAGGTGCGCTTTTAAGTGCGGAATAAGATATATATTATTACATGGAGTGGTAAGCTGCGGCGTTAAAAAGCGCTTTACTTTACACCGCAGCGAAGGTGAAAAATGAGATAAAAATCAAGCCATCAGCAAGGCACTGATTAACCCGATAACACCGCCGAACACACCACCCCAGACAACTAACCAACCAAGATGCTTTTTAATCATAGCCTGAATAATCTGTTTAACTAAAAGTGGGGTTAATTCATTAAGGCGCTGCTCAATAATCTGCTCAATTTTTGTGAGAATATCCTGCATCATATCAGGCTTCTCAACCTCTTCCTTTAACAGTTCCATAAACTGCTCATCTTCAGTCAAATCAATAATTGAGCGCTTCATATGTTTGATAAAAGGCTCACGTAAAGGCGTTAGCGCTTCTTTACCGCCAAACATACCTAACATACCGCCAAATGAAGATTCCATGATCACAGTGACCAGGCCATCATAAGTCGGATTAAGATCCACTTTATCAATCACCGGTGCAATATTCAGATGGGTTGGCGAAAGTGAGCCGGCAGTTAAGAAACGGTCAACATTATCGCGAGTAAAAAACTGCTCCATCATTAAGGTGCGAATACCTTTTTTAAACTCTTCAAAATGTGCAGGAACAACGCCGGAGCCATATAAAAAAGGGACTTTTTCAAATAACATAAATACCGCTAGCCAGTTGGTTAGCGCACCAGAAAGTGCAAACAGACCGACCATAGTTAAAATAGCTGCATATTCACTTTCAGCAGATAACAATCCGGCAGCTAAAATAATCGCCGCGACCAAATTAGTTATAAAACTTTTATTCATTATTTTCCCTCTATAATACAAAAAATCCAGTAGCTAAAAAATGCCTACTGGATTCTGATTTATTATTTGTTTATGCACCTTACTCAGCTGAGAAGAATCCAATATTATTTATTGGAGACAGGATTTTTCGCCTCGGACTAAAAAAGGATAAGCTTTACGAGTCCTATTTTTAACCGCAGCATATAATGCTGCCTGCCGGGGCTTGTTAAAAGC
>JBFGZH010000382.1:0-2523 GCA_041586895.1 Psychromonas sp.
AGCCGACGCTACCATACCCGCCAGTACCGGGGTTAACTCAAAGGTCTCTAAGAAGAATAACGGCAGCATAGAAACAACCGCTAGTTCAGAGCCAAAGGTAGCAAAATAAAGGATGTTTAACACGGCAACCTGTTTGAATTGATATTGATGGATTTCAGCCACCGGCGTCGTGAAGATTGATTTATTGACTTTCCAAACTTGCGTCCATTCATAGATATAGATAGCGACTAAAATGCCATAAATGGCATAGGTCACTTCATTTGAGATCATGTCGATATTGGCAGGTGACAACTTCCAGGTCAGTAGCGCCAGTGCTGCGTACATAGGCACTTTCATAATCAGCAGCAGAAAGAAGTCTCCTTTTGAGGTCACTTCCATAGCGGTTAAATTGGCCGGTTTAAAATAAGTTGAACCCTTTGGCGTATCACTGACATTAGCATAAAAAATAACGGCAAAGATTAAGCTAAGTGCCCCTGTTACTGCCATTGCATAACGCCAGCCATCTTCACCACCAAACATTAATGCAACCGTTGGCAGGGTAAAGGCTGCGGCTGCTGAACCAAAATTACCCCAGCCACCGTAAATACCTTCGGCAGTACCCAGTTCATTATGCGGGAACCACTCTGAGACTAAACGAATGCCGATAACAAAACCTGCACCGATAAAGCCCAAAGCAAAGCGCGCGATAGCGGCTTGAATAAAGCTGTCAGCAAAGGCGAACATAAAACAAGGGATGGCACAAATCGCCAGCAGCGCGGAATAGACCACACGCGGTCCGAATTTGTCCGTTAGTGAACCAATAATAACGCGTGCCGGAATGGTTAAGGCAACGTTTAAAATCAATAAGGTTTTAATCTCTTCGCTGCTTAGCCCAAGACTTTCCTTTACCGCATGCAGTAGTGGCGCAAAGTTAAACCACACCGCAAAGCTGATAAAAAAAGCCATCCAGCTTAAATGCAGTATTTTCATCTTTCCTGAGAAAGAGAATATGTTAAATGCTGTTTTATCCATTATTTTATCCTTTCAATAATTATCAATATAATTTGTAACTATTCAGCGTATTATGAGTAATAATTTCAACGTATTGTCAATGCGTTGAGCTTTGGGTGAAAAGTCAACCTATTGATATAAAATAGGTTTCCAATTTTCAATCCGAAACTAAAAATTCATAACATATTAAAAAAAATCAAAGTGCTGAATAGTTACTATAATTTTTGGTCAATCAAAAACAGCCTGTTAACAGGCCTGTTTCAGCTGAACTTGCTCATTTTTCAGGCGCACAGCATAGGTTTTTAACTGATATTCGGGCTCTTCTAAACATTCTCCCGTGTGCAGATTAAAATGCTGTTTATACAAAGGAGAAGCAACATACATCTCTCCCTGTAGTGACGCCATAATGCCGCGTGACAGCACGCTGGCTTTGGCAATAGGATCAAAATTATTCACCGCATATAACTGCTCAGTGCGCTGGCAATAGAAAATGGCCACATGCTCCTCTTCAAAGATAGCGCAAATACCGGTATTTGGGGTGAGATCTTGAAATTGACATATATTTGTCCATTGGCTCATGATGCTGTCCTCTTAGTCTACTAATTCTAAAGTTTTGATTGGCTCTGCTTGTTGCACTGGAGATGCAGGAATACGTTGTGCACGCTCGCGCTTAAAGGCCAAATGGTTGTCAATTTGCTCACTATTAATGAAATGTTTAAAGCGTTTTAGTTTTTCCGGGTTGCTGATCGTGGTTTTCCACTCACATTGATAATTATCAATATTGCTCTGCATCTCAGCTTCAAGCTCAGTATTAATATTTAATTTATCTTCAATCACCACCTCTTTTAGATACTCCAATCCGCCTTCGAGGTTTTCTAACCAAACCGAAGTACGTTGCAGACGATCGGCGGTGCGGATATAAAACATCAAAAAGCGGTCCACATATTGGATCAGGGTTGCATCATCCAAATCTGCTGCCAGTAAGTCAGCATGGCGAGGACGCATGCCACCATTACCACAAACGTATAAGTTCCAGCCTTTATCGGTAGCAATCACGCCAACATCTTTACTTTGTGCTTCAGCACATTCACGAGTACAGCCGGATACTGCAAACTTGATTTTGTGGGGTGAACGCAGTCCCTTATAACGGTTTTCCAATTCAATGGCAAAGCCGGCACTGTCATTCACACCGTAACGACACCAGGTGCTGCCGACACAGGATTTAACCGTACGCAGCGATTTACCATAGGCATGGCCAGTTTCAAAGCCGGCATCAATTAGTTTCTGCCAAATCAGCGGTAACTCATGTAGCTGTGCACCAAACAGATCCACGCGTTGGCCACCGGTAATTTTAGTATAAAGATCAAATTCCTGGGCAACCTGGCCTAAGACAATCAGTTTATCCGGAGTGATTTCACCACCAGCGATGCGCGGCACCACGGAATAAGTTCCGTCTTTTTGAATATTACCCAGGAAGATATCGTTACTGTCCTGCAGTTCCATATGCTCATCTTCAAGAATATAATCATTCCA
>JBFGZH010000383.1:0-2520 GCA_041586895.1 Psychromonas sp.
AGAGTGCAAAAAAGGTATGTTTTTTTAAAAGGGTGTAATGCTTTATATTTTATTATCTCCTGGATAAAGAAAGAGGAGATATTTCCGCGTTTTCTATAATCCCTCAGTATTCCAGTTTGAACCCTAAAAATAACGATATGTTCTGAATTTATGGTGTTTTCATAGGCGTGCACAGCACAATAGCCGACAGCCTGTCCTTGCTTATTTTGAAAAATACGGATTTTACTCCACTTGGCATGCGTATCGAACACTTTTTTTGCAAACTGCGTTATGTCAACACCCGCAAAAATTTGCCAATGAATGGCATAAAGCCTGTGCTGAAAATCGGTCAAAGCTTCCTGACTTAAGGTAGCCGGATCAATAGTTTGATAACTGCATACTTTGTGCATACAAGAGAAGCCTATACTCAACGGTCAAATCTGTTTTTTCAATATACCTGCTACTTATTTACCATAGATTGAACTTGCTGATAGCGCAAATAGACCTGGTTATTTAAAGCTCTACTGAACTTATCAGGACTTGTAAATATTAATTTTAGGCTAAACTAATAACTAAATATTGTGCGGTATTTGCGGCAGAAAAAGCAGGAGTCAAATGAGTTATGGAAAGTGCTGATCCCGTCTATTACAGCGATGAAAATAAAATTGTGGATGACGTCCTGCAACGGCTGGGCAAAACACTGGTCGTGGCAACGCCGCTGGCTGCAGGAAAACCCAATCATCTTTTAAATGCCTTTTACCGCCGAGCAAAGGCCGATGCGACGATCAGCCTGACCATTATCAGCGCGCTGACGCTAGAGCGTCCCAAGGGTAAGAGTCTACTGGAAAAGCGTTTTTTAGAGCCTCTTGCCGAGCGGTTATTTGCGGATTACCCGGACCTTGATTATGAGCTGGATCGTATTAATAACGGCCTGCCTGATAATGTACAGATCTTGGATTTTTATTTCCCTGCCGGCAAATTCCTGAATAATCCGCTGGCACAGCAAAATTATATCAGCAGTAATTACACTCATGTGGCACGCGATATTATGGATAGGGACATTAACCTTCTGGTACAACTGGTTGCGCCGGGGGAAATAGACGGCAAGAAAATGTTCAGTCTCAGCTGCAACCCGGATGTCAGCATCGACCTTGTCAGACAGATGCGCTTGCGTGAACAGCAAGAGGGGACTCCCTATGCCATGGTCGGGCAGGTTAATCCGCAGCTGCCATTTATGTATGGCGATGCGCTGCAAAAGCCCGAACAGTTTGATTATATGCTGGATAATCCCGATTACTATTATCGTATTTTTGGACCACCCAAAACGTCGGTGCCTGATCGCGAGCATCTGATCGGGTTATATGTGTCAACCCTTATCAAAGATGATGGTGAACTACAGGTCGGCATCGGTGCTTTGGGGGATGCGGTGGTGAATGCTCTGATCATGCGTCATAAGCATAATTTGCAATATCGGCAACTGCTCAGGGAAATAGGTGCAATCGATAAGTTTGCTTCCCTGATTGAAAACATAGGCGCTCGCGGTGTGTTTGATAAAGGCCTTTTTGGCGCCTCAGAGATGCTGATCGACGGGTTTTTCCATTTGTATAAAGCCGGTATATTAAAACGTGTGGTCTATGACAGTCTGCCGCTACAGCGCCTGATTAATGAAGGACGGATCGGCCATAAGGTGACCGCCAAGACGCTCGAGCTGCTGCTTGAATGCAAGGCGATTCATAGTCACCTGTCTGGAGAGGATTTCGATTATCTGCTTAAATACGGTGTTTTTAAGCAAGATTTAAGGTACCAGAATAGCGTTATCGAAACTGCTGATGGGCAGAAAATTCCTGCTGATTTGAGCAAAGCGCAATATAAGCAACAGATAGTTGAGCACTGCCTGGGAACCAAGCTGCAATGCGGTGCGGTGATCCATGGCGGGTTCTTTTTAGGTCCGCAGGCATTTTATCAGGGGTTAAAAGATTTACCCGAAGCAGAGCGTATGCTGATCAATATGCGCAGCGTCCAGCGCATTAATCAGCTTTATGGGCATGAAGAGATAGATCGCCTGCAGCGTAAAAATGCCCGTTTTGTTAACACTTGTTTAAAGGTGACACTGTTGGGCAATATCGTCTCTGACGGCCTTGAAGATGGCAGGGTGGTAAGCGGTGTCGGCGGGCAATACAACTTCGTGGCCATGGCGCATGCACTGCCGGATGGACGTTCGTTAATGAATTTACGTGCTACGCGTGAAGTTGGCGATAAGGTGGAATCAAATATTGTGTGGAATTATGGGCATGTCACCATTCCCCGTCATCTGCGCGATATAGTGATCACTGAATATGGTATTGCCGACCTGCGCGGTAAGACGGACGCAGAGACCATCGCGGAGCTGCTCAATATCACAGACTCCCGTTTTCAGCAGCCATTGCTGCGCCAGGCGAAAAAAGCTGGAAAGCTGGCGCCTGAATACTGCATACCTGAGCCATATTGTCATAATTATCCGCACGTAATTAAGCAAAAGATTAAAAGGTTTAAAGGTCAGGG
>JBFGZH010000384.1:0-2501 GCA_041586895.1 Psychromonas sp.
GCCTTGATACCCAAGGTGGTGTTATCCCGGGAAACCGAGCTGCTTTGCCAAAACCCGATCAACCATCTGGATCTGCTTGGCCAATGGCAGCAAGCCAACCCGAACAGTTTTCATTTCAGTTTACAGTTTTCAGCGCAGCACGCCTTTATCAGCTGTTCACCGGAGCGTCTTTTCAGCCGCGAGCAAGGGCAACTGCAAACTGAAGCCTTAGCCGGCACGATCAACCGCGGGCGCAATCAAGAGGAAGATCAGCTGTTGCTGCAAAGTTTATTAACGGATAAAAAAATAGACAGGGAAAACTATCTAGTGCAGGAGTTTATTATCTCCAACCTTAAGGCCTTAAAGGCCCAGGTCTGCTGCCAGCCTGCGCGCGTGATGCAATTACACAAGGTGCAACATTTATGCGTCCCTATCAATGCCACTCTCAATCCCCAGACGACAGACGCACAGCTCTTATATCGCCTACACCCGACCCCGGCCGTCGGAGGCTGCCCGAAACAAGCGGCCCTGCAGTTTATTAATGATAATGAGCCTTACCTGCGTGGCTGGTATGCCGGCACGGTCGGTTATTTAAGCCAGCACAGAAGTGATTTCAGTGTCGCTATCCGCAGCGCCTTAGTGTCCGGCAAGAGCATACAGCTGTTTGCCGGCGCCGGTATAGTGACGGGCTCGCTAGCCGAGCAGGAGTGGCAGGAGCTGGATAATAAAATAGACACTGTTTTAGAGATTATAGAAAGATGAGTAACACACAGGAAAACAGCCAGACATTCACATCCACAGCCGCGAATCTCAATCTGCTCTGGTCGGCACTGATTATCGAAGAGTTAGTGCGCCATGATATTCGTGATTTTTGTATCGCCCCGGGATCGCGCTCCACCCCTTTAACCTTAAGCATTGCCGCGCGTGACGATATTGAGACCCATCTGCACTTTGATGAGCGCGGATTAGGGTTCTTTGCCCTGGGCATTGCTCTGGCGAAAAAAAAGCCGGTGGTGGTGATCACCACTTCCGGTACGGCCGTGGCCAACCTTTATCCGGCGGTGATTGAAGCCAGACAAAGTGGCGTCCCCTTAATTATTCTCTCTGCCGACAGGCCGCCGGAGCTAATCGACTGCGGGGCCAATCAGGCGATCAATCAGTATGCTATTTTTGCTGATTATCCGCTTTTTTTTCAGCAGATACCCAGTCCGACGCGGCAGATAAAACCTAATTATCTGCTCACCAGCCTCAATCAGGGCTTAGCGAAACAACATAACACGCCGGCACCGATTCACTTTAACCTTGCCTTTCCCGAGCCGTTATACCCGCAGCAGCAGGAGACTGACTATCAGGAATATTTAGCACCGCTTACGCAGTGGTTAAGCAGCAGGCAGGTCTTTACTCGCTATAGCCACAGTAAAGCCCCCTGCCCGCAAAGTTTCACCAGCCAGCTTACAGGAAAAAAAATACTCCTTATTGCCGGGCGTATTAAGGATAACGAACAGGGCGCGGCCATTGCCCAATTTGCACAGGCGCATCACTATCCGCTGCTCGCCGATATTCAATCATCACTCACGGCGCAGGCCAGGCAGCTCAGCTATTACGATCTGTTACTGCTTAATGAAGACTTTCAAGCACAGCTGGGCAAAGCCGATCTTATTATTCAGTTTGGCGACAGGCTGATCAGCAAACGCTTAAGCCAGTTTATTGAATCCTTTAACGGTGAGTACTGGCTAGTTGACAATGGCGAGCAGCGTATTGATCCCAGCCATCGGCTGAGCAGGCGCATTAACTGCCATGCCCAGCAATGGATAGCAGCACAAGCGCCCTTGCCGGCAATAGATAAAAGCTGGCTGGCTAACCTTGCACAGTATAATAGCCGGCTCACTCAGCAGCTTATTGAGCCGTTTCTGGCAAGCAATACCCTTTCTGAGATCAATATAGTCAACAGTCTAGATAAACTGCTTATTAACCAGCAGCCGTTATTTATCGGCAACAGCATGCCGATTCGTATCTGCGATATGTTTATGCAGCGCCACCGAGCAAAGGTCTACAGTAATCGCGGCGCCAGCGGTATTGATGGTTTGCTGGCAACGGCGGTCGGTGTCGCTAAAGCATCAAGCAAGCTCACCACCCTATTAATAGGCGATATCTCTTTTCTTTATGATCTGAACTCCCTGGCATTATTAAGCCAACTTAAGCAGCCTTTTATTATCATTGTGATTAATAATGATGGCGGCGCGATATTTAATATGTTGCCGGTTCCTGCTCAGCACAAGCAGGATTTTTACCAGCTTCCCCATGGCTTAACCTTTGCACAGATCTGCGCACAGTTTGCCATCGATTATTATCAGCCCAAACAACTTGATGAATTTAAAGAAAATTACCAAAAGGCCACAAAAAACTCCCGGTCTTTAATTGAAGTTTGCCTGAAAAACGACCAAACTTCTAAACAACTTGAGCAACTTAAAGAGCAAATACACTATGCCACTTTTTAGTCAGGTACAAGGCAATCCGGAAAA
>JBFGZH010000385.1:0-2491 GCA_041586895.1 Psychromonas sp.
AGCAAAAGAGCAGGGGGACTGCATCCCTTTACGCCTGGTAAAAGGCGCCTATTGGGATGCGGAAATTAAACTGGCACAACAAAACGGCTACGCGGCTTATGCGGTATATACGCGCAAAGAAGCAACGGATGTGGCTTATTTAGCTTGTGCACGGCTTTTATTATCCGAGCATATTCGCGGTCTGATTTATCCGCAGTTTGCCAGCCATAACGCCCATTCAGTGGCAGCCGTAGCTGCGATGGCGGGCCATCAAGATTATGAATTTCAACGCCTGCATGGCATGGCTGACGCGTTATATCGACATGCGGTTGATATTTTTGCTTGTCATGTGCGTATCTATGCACCGGTTGGCAACTATAGAGACCTACTGCCTTATTTAGTGCGCAGACTGCTGGAAAATGGAGCCAACAGCTCTTTTGTTCATCGCCTCGTTGATGCCAACTGCCCGGTGCAGACGCTGACGGCTCACCCGGTGGACACGCTATTGAGTCGTCCGACATTACACAATGGTTTAATTCCTTTACCGCCTCAGATCTTTGCGGATCGGAAGAATTCTTACAGCATTAATATCGATATTGAAAGTGAAAATAAACCTTTTGCCGCCGCGGTCGCTAAGGAGATGGAGAAAACTTGGCTGGGCGGTGCAATTATTGATGGTGTAGCGTTTTATCCGCAGCCTGGCGCGGCTAATGCGCGCAGCATTAGCACGCCCTATGATCATAATATTGCCGTTGGCTCTGTGTTGTTTGCGACTCAAGAGCAGGTTGCGCAGGGCATTGCCGTGGCTGCTGAATTCTTTCCCCAATGGGATGCAACCCCCGTTAGTGAGCGCGCGCAGCATTTGGATTGCTTAGCGGATCTGCTGGAGGAAAACCTGCCGGAGCTGGTTGCGTTATGCCATAAAGAAGCGGGTAAAACTATCCATGACTGCATTGATGAAGTACGCGAAGGCGTGGATTTCTGTCGTTATTACGCACAGCAGGCACAGGATAATTTTTCTGTGCCGAGCAGCGTCACAGGTTTTGATGAGGTGACTCGCCAGGTCAAGCGTCAGGGCAAAGGTGTGTTTGTCTGTATCAGTCCGTGGAACTTCCCGCTGGCTATTTTCTTAGGGCAGATCTCGGCTGCCTTAGTGAGCGGTAATACTGTGCTGATCAAGCCTGCCGAGCAGACCTCTTTAATTGCCGCACGTGTCGTTGAACTGATGCTTGCAGCAGGTATTCCGGGTAAGGCTATTCAGCTTTTACCGGGAACCGGGGCTGATATCGGTGCGCTGTTGACGGCTGATCCGCGTATTGTTGGCGTCGCCTTTACAGGCTCTACAGAAACGGCACAAAGCATTAACCGATCATTGGCTAAAAGAGAGTGCCGGGCAGCCACTTTAATTGCTGAAACGGGCGGACAAAATGCCATGATTGTCGACAGCACCGCTCTTCCTGAGCAGGTTGTTCGTGATGTGCTGCGCTCCGCATTTGCTTCAGCGGGGCAGCGTTGTTCGGCATTACGGGTGCTGTTTATACAAGAAGATGTGGCACAGCGAATGATAGAGCTGATTGATGGCGCGATGCAGGAGTTAAGTGTCGGTCTTCCTTATCTGTATAAGACGGATGTCGGGCCGGTTATCGATAAAAAATCACAGCAAAAACTGCTTGCCCATATCGATAATATGCTGCACAACAATAAACTGGTCAGCCAGGCCGCGCTTGATAAGTCCTGCGAGAAGGGCTTTTTTGTTGCACCGACCGCCATTGAAATCAGCAGCTTAGCTGAGTTAAACAATGAGCAGTTTGGGCCTGTGCTGCATATTATCCGTTATCAGGCGAAACAGTTAAATGATGTTATAGCGCAGATTAATAACAGCGGCTTTGGTTTAACCATGGGCATCCATAGCCGCAATGAAAGCCATTATCGTTATATTGAAAAACGCAGCCGGGTCGGCAACTGTTATATCAATCGCGATCAGGTCGGCGCGGTGGTTGGTGTTCAGCCCTTTGGCGGGCAAGGCTTGTCCGGTACCGGGCCAAAGGCCGGTGGGCCGCATTATCTACTGCGCTTTAGCAGAGAGGTTCAGGTTAATCCATCTTCACTTTAAGGAGTCAACTGATGAATAGCAAAGTTAATGAGATTGTTAAACAGGCTGATAGCCAATGGGAAGAGTGGAATGCCTTAGGTTGTGCTGCCCGTGCCGATCTGCTGCTGCGCTGGGCTGCGAAAATGGCACAACACGGTAGCTTCGGGCTGATCGCGGCCAAGATGGTCGAATATCAGGTTAAGCAGGGGAGTGCTTTGATTGCGCAAACCCAATTAATGCCCGGCCCGACAGGCGAAAGTAATGAGTTATATACAGCCGGCCGTGGTGTTTTTATTATCCGCTGCAGTGCCGATGCGCCGCTGACTGCGTTAGTGGCTATGCTTTGTGCCGCGTTGCTGGCGGGCAACTGCATCATATTAGCACTGCCACAAGAGCAGCAGCAAACGGCACGAAAGCTGC
>JBFGZH010000386.1:0-2482 GCA_041586895.1 Psychromonas sp.
GAATGCTCGTTACTATGCGCCCTTTGAAGCTTACCTTGCGGCCGGCCTTTTATATATGTGTTTAACTTTTTCTGCTATTTTTATCTTTAGGAAATGGGAAAAACGTTATCTGCACGGATAACACAAGCGCAGTGCTTTATTTTAAAAACGCAGCATCGGCTGCGTTTTTTTATGCTCAATTTAGCACTTAATTCCATTTCTTTATTGTATGTGAGCTAATGAGTACTACATTTTTATTAAAACCACATCCTGTGAAAGAGATCCGCTTAGCAGTTAAGTGATTTGAAAGTAAAGCCACCTTGAAGCTGGATCTGTAATTTAAAGGGAGCCGTTATGAAAGTTATCGCATTTGCCGCGAGCAGCAGCCGGAAATCCATTAACAAGCAGTTAGTCAGCTATGCGGCCAGCCTGCTGGCTGATACGGAAGTTGAAATCCTGGATCTTAATGATTATGAGATGCCTATTTTCAGCCAAGACAGAGAAAATGAGTCAGGCATTCCGGCTTTAGCGCGGCAGTTTTTTGCTAAAATCTCCCAGTGCGATGCCTTAGTTATCTCTTTTGCCGAGCATAATGGCAGCTATACTGCCGCTTATAAAAATATATTTGACTGGTGCTCTCGTATCAATACACAAGTTTATCAAGGCAAGACAACGATTCTGCTCGCGACCTCACCCGGGCCCGGTGGCGCGGCGAGTGTCCTGGGCAGTGCGACAGGCTCTGCAAAATACTTTGCCGCGGATGTTAAAGGCAGTTTATCGATTCCTAACTTTTATGATAATTTTGATACAGAGAAGGGCTGTTTAAAAGAAGGGCAGTGGAATGAGCAACTGCGCAGCGTGATGGCCAAGCTTTAATTTTCTAATGACTTTTTCAGTCGAAAAGCCTTTGAGAAGGTATGATAAATTGCATTCTGCCATTAAAAATGCCGCCTGAGAAGGCGGCATTGATGCACTTTATATTAACTCCTTTATCTCTATCCTTTGCGCTGCCGTTTTATTCTTTGCGCCTTTATTAGAGGCACATTCATCACTCAGGGTGCAGCCGCAACACTTAGAGCCTCTGCGTTTCTCAATAATTATCCTGGAAATTGATAATCCGATAATAAATAAAATAGTTAAAGAGACAATGATATTGGCCATAAACTGCTCCCTATGCGCTATATAGCGCTAATACCTGCTCTGCCTTGCGGTCACCTTTTTTCAGTGCGTAGATCAGAGCTGCGAATAAGGCTAAGGAAGCGCTAAGACCGTATACAAAGCCCTGGCCTAATGCGCCTGTAGTGATGAAACTCCCTGCCTGATAAGTGATAAATGCAACGACATAGCCCATACTAAACTGGAATGCTATTCCTCCCCATAACCACTTTTTATCTTCTAACTCAGCATTCATGGCACCTATTGCGGCGAAACACGGCGGCGTAAAAAGATTAAACATTAAGTAGGCTAATGCGGCAACGGAAGATAACCCCATGACGCTAGCAACATCAGCACTTCCTGAGACTAATGCCAGCTCCTCAGTATCGATAAAGTTGGTAATGCCATAAACCACGGCCAATGTGCCGACAACATTTTCTTTGGCAATAAAGCCTGTGATTGCCGCCGCTGCCAATTGCCATACACCAAAACCCAATGGAATTAATATAAAGGCAAAGGGGGTGGCAATACCTGCCAGGATACTGGTGTGCTCAGCGCCTTCTGCTACAACCTGAAGCTGCCAGTTAAAGGTCTGCATAATCTGCACGGCTGCATTACATAAAAGGATAATGGTACCCGCTTTAATGATAAAGGCTTTCGCCCGGGATAGCGTAGAAAAAGCTGCCCTTTTAATGCTCGGGAAGCGGTATTCCGGCAGTTCGAGTATGAAAAATGATCTTGTATTTTTCTCACCTGTGATTCTGACCACCATCAACGCACCAAAGATGATGATCGCAATCCCCATAAAGTACATGATTGTTCCAACCCATGCGGCATCATTGAAAAAGACACCGGCAAATAAAGCAATCACCGGCAATTTAGCGCCACAAGGCATAAAGGGCGTTAACATTGCCGTTGTTCTTCTTTGTCTTTCATTCTGTATGGTTCTGGTGGCCATAATTCCCGGAATAGCACAACCTGTGCCGATAACCATTGGAATAATAGATTTACCCGAGAGGCCGACTTTTTTGAAAAAGCGATCCATCACCACAGCGACACGTGCCATATAACCACTATCTTCCAGCAGTGCCAGTAAGAAAAATAGCACCATAATCAAAGGAAGGAAGCCGACAACAGCACCGACACCACCAATAATTCCATCTAAGAGCAACGAGCTGAGTACAGGAGAAACCTCATCACCGAGCAAAACTTCTACCCAAGCGTACAGACCATCTATCCAACCGACCAGGGTATCCGCTAACATGGGTCCTACATGCGTTTGTGATATAGAGAAGACAGCCCACATCAGCAAGGCAAAGATTGGCAGCCCCAGCCATTTATGGGCTAA
>JBFGZH010000387.1:0-2477 GCA_041586895.1 Psychromonas sp.
GGCAGGCTTTATGAGCGAGCATTTTTCCTTACATGGGCCATTTTTACTGTCGAGCATGGCTTGTTTGGCTGCTATTTTTATTTTGCTTGCTTATGCCAAGGAGCCGTTTAAGCAGGTCAACGGCACCTAGAAATATTCAGGAAAAATCGTCTAATTATGGCAATGTTTTCTGCACTATCCTCTTCTTTAAAAGTTATCTCAACTACCCAATAAGCCTGATTTCCGGCTTTTCAGTGACCACGAATGGCAGCACTAATTTGAAGTAGATAAGGTGTAAGAGCGGACAGGGCAGATAGAAAGATCAGCATGGCTAAAATGTGCAAGCCGTTAAACTTAACAATAGCTCTATTGGGCTATTTACAGTTGCCAGAGTTTCTGTAAGAATCCGCAAAAATAGCAGCGGCTATAAATAACAGCAGCAACTATACATCGCCAGTGAGCAAGGCTTTATGCACTCATCTGTGTTTCTAAATGACGAAAGATTTTTGGGTCAACAGACCCCATTAATAGGTAAATAAATTGGTAGCCCTGCAGCAACTTCCATCAATTGATGGAGATCGTACGAATGATGAAACACTCTTTGGGCTTATTGCTCAAGACATTGAAAAGAAAGGGTATAGTATCCGACCCGGTGCTTTACCAGAGGCGTTGGTCAATTCCCTATTGGCTCATCAGCAAACAATGGCAGCGGAGAAATTTAAAAGCGCAGGCATAGGCAGAGCTGATGGATACCTGGAAAACAAATTTGTAAGAACGGATGAAATTTGTTGGATTACTGGTGAAACTGAAGCAGGTAAAGATTGGCTAGACTGGTCTTCAAGCTTACAAAGCTTCTTAAACCGCCGTTTATTTTTAGGTTTATTTTCATTTGAGAGTCATTTTGCCCACTATGGGCCTGGAGATTATTACAAAAGACATTGTGATGCCTTTAGAGGTGAAGCTAATCGTATTTTATCGCTGGTTGTGTATTTTAATAGTGGCTGGACTAGTACGGATGGTGGAGAATTAGTGCTATATCAGGATGACCAGGATCAAGACGGGATTAAAGTCGTTCCTCTTTTAGGTACACTGGTTGCTTTTTTGAGTGAGGAGTTTCCTCATGAAGTGCTGCCTGCTAATCGGGATCGTTATTCTATTGCAGGATGGTTTCGTGTTAATACCTCGGTAACAGATAAAGTGGATCCGCCTTTATAGGCAGTGCCAAGCATAAGGGTTAATGGAGGCCGTCTTTATCTTGAGGGAGGAGTCGCTCTTTGGCTAGAAGCTGTTGACCTTTAGCGTTCAAATATTGTCAATCTAAATGCATTTTCAGTAAGGCCTGGGCAGAGAAGTATGGTTGTTCTACATAAAGATGTGGTAATGCTGTATAAATAGTCTTTAAGTTGCTGAAAAAAATGAGCCTGCAAGGTCAACGGCTGCTAATTAAAAAGGGAAATATATGGGATTTTTTACAAAAATAGCAAAATTTTTGGGCGGCTCAACGCAGGCAACTACAGCTGAGTCGAGACAGAATAATTACCCGAGCACAGAATATAAGGGCTTTACCATCACTCCGCAGCCTATTGCGGATCAGGGGCAATTTCGTGTTGCCGCGCTGATTGAAAAAGCGTCTGGTGAGGGGCAGGAGAGGAGAAGGCATCATTTTATCCGCTCAGATATGGTCACTAATGCCGACCAGGCGGCTGAGTTGGCGATCAGCAAATGCAAGGTATTTATTGATCAGCTCGGTGAAGGTATTTTTAATTGATAAAAAACGCGCCATTGTTGCCGACAATGGCGCGTTTTTATTGCGAAACTTTCCGGCAAAAAGCTTTATTCGTCAGTGATAGCGACTTTCTTTTCAGGCGGCACTTTTTTTCACGCCGTTTGCCGCTGCTTTCTTTTCTGCGCATCAGTGCATTTAATTACTTTCCACAACCTATCGGGATAAGTGGCGCGTAGCGACTGCGAGATAAGGACTTTCTTATATAGCGCAGCGTCTTGGTCTTATATTCGCCTTGCTATAATTGTTTGCGGAAACGCGAAATAACACGATCAGTATCACGTTATAAAATGAACGGCTTGAGCCAGGTCTCATTATTAAAGGGGAGCACTGCTTTGTAAGGGCTAACACTGCTAGCATGTTGCGTTGTTTGCGAAAACATTAAAATTTGTTTTGCAACCCTAATAATTAACCAGGAGAAACATCATGCCAATGACTATTCTTTTGTCATTCTTTTTCTTTACCGGCTGTGTGGTCTTATTCACATGGGCTAAAGTAAAGAAAGATGACCATGACTCTAAAGACGGCTACTTCCTCGGCGGTCGTAGTTTAACTGCTGGCCTTATTGCCAGCTCACTTATCCTTACCAACCTTTCTGCGACTAGTTTTGTCGGCATGAGCGCGCTGTCATTTAAAGGCAATATGTCGGTCATGGGCTATGAAGTGGCCTCCGGCATTACCCTGATAATGATTGCCCTGTTCCTGGTTCCACGCA
>JBFGZH010000388.1:0-2475 GCA_041586895.1 Psychromonas sp.
AGCAACAGCTTGTAGCCGTTGCTTTGCCCGTTAAAATATAATCAGCCCAGCTCGCCCCTTAAATTCGTTTCCAGTAATTCACGGATCACCTTGCTGGACAGCCCCTGGCTCAGCAGATAATAGAGTTTGGCAATCACGGTTTCAGTGGTCATATCCAGACCGCTAACCACGCCGGCCTCACGCAGCGCATGCCCGGTGGCATAGCCCTCCATATTCACTTTTCCTTTTAAGCACTGGCTGCAGTTAATAATAAGTACACCGCGGTCACTGGCTTCTTTGAGTGTGCTGAGCAGCTTTTCATCCTGTTGTGCATTACCGACCCCGTAGGTTAATAGCACCAAGGCCTGCAGCGGACTTTTTAATAAATTGTCCAATACCTGCCAATCCAGCCCGGGAAAGAGATGGAGAATGGCAATGGACTGCGGCCCTATTGCACTGACACGCAGGCGAGTATTCACTGACTTCTGCTTTTTTCCGGCAATGTTTTTGATATCAATACCGGCTTCTAACAGTGCCGGAAAGTTAGGAGAGACAAAGGCATCAAAACCATCGGCATATTGTTTAGTGGTGCGGTTACCGCGAAACAGCTGATTATTGAAAAACAGGCAGACTTCATTAATCGGATGGTGCGCCGCAATATATAGGGAGTTGAGTAGATTAATACGGGCATCGGTACGCAGTTGTGAAAGCGGAATCTGGGAGCCGGTAATAATCACAGGCTTACTTAAATTTTCAAAGACAAAGGATAATGCCGACGCGGTATAAGACATGGTATCCGTGCCATGGAGAATAATAAAACCATCAAAATCATGGTAATGGTTTTGAATATCCAGAGCGAGCTGCTGCCAGATATCAGGCGAGACATTGGCGGAATCAATAAGAGGATTATATTCATGGATCTCAAAGTCAGGCATATCCTCATGGTAAAACTCCGGCATGCTGGCGATAGTTTCCGAGAGATAGCCGGCCACAGGAATATAGCCGTCTTTTGAGGGTTTCATCCCTATGGTACCGCCTGTATAGGCAATATAAATGCGTTTTTTGTTGCTCATAGTCTTCCTTTGTTAAGTCGCAGTTATACTGCGCGTTGTAATTGTTTTTCTACCCACGTCTGCACCTGTGCGAAGCGATATTTTTCTAACAGCGCAAACCCCTGCAGTTTGCGCACTTTCAGGCGCGTAAAAACAGGCGTGCTTAATCCGCAGAAGAAACGGGCTAATAAGACCGGCGTTGCCTGCTCGCCCAGTTGCTCATTGATCTGCACACTAAGCTGTTGAAAATCATACTCTGCCAGTGCTTTTAAAGGCGCAGGCTCAGGCAGCACGGCAACTTGCCCGGCGCAGACCGAGCAGTGCCCGCAGGGCTGCTGCAGGTTAGCATCGGCAAAATACTCAGCCAGCTGCAGACTCAAGCAGCGTTCGCTGGAAAAAAACGCTAACAGAAAATGAATACGCTGTATTTCGCTGTTTTCCTTTTCCCTAAAGCGCTGCACCAGCTGCTCGCGCAGATTTGCCGTAAGGGCCTCGGTAAACACTTTATAAACCTGGGTCATCTGCTTAGTCTGCAGTTCAATCAGCCCCTGTTGATCAAGGTAATCCAGGGCAGCAATCACGCGGCTGCGCTCGCCGGGATAAACAGCCTGCAGTTTATCAAAATCAATGCTTGCCCAGGTGCGTGCTTTATTCGAGCTGTGCAGCACGGCCTGTAGAAATTGACGACGCTCCCCGTGAAAACGCCCTAACAGCTCACCTTCCGGCACTAACAGCTTGTATTTATACTCCGCATAATAACTGTAAGCTGGGCGCAGTACTCCTTCTAACTCCAGATAAACCAGCAGGGTTTTCAAAGCCAGTAGGCGGATATTGGATAAACTGGAGAGGCTGTTCATCAGCACCTCCCATTGCCCGCCCGCCTGCGCAATTTCTTGAAGAATATAGTCAATCGCGCTCGCCTCAGGCGTATCCGCGTAAACAAAATTTTCCAGAATATTAAGGTTACTTTGATTGGCTAAGACTAAACACTCCGAGTTCAGGCCGTCACGTCCGGCGCGGCCAATCTCCTGCGCATAATTTTCTATCGACTTAGGCAGATCATAATGCACCACAAAACGGATATCGCGCTTATCAATACCCATACCGAAGGCGATAGTCGCGACAATTAACGGCAGCTGCCCGGCCATAAACTGCTGTTGAATCGCAACCCGCTGCTCATCAGGCAGTCCGGCATGATAAGCGGTGGCAGCGATGTCCTGCCCGGTCAATGCATTAGCCAGCTGCTCTGCGCTTTTCTGCAGGGTAACGTAGATAATACCGGGCGAGCCGGCACGCGCTTTTAACCAGGGCAGTAAAACGGACAACTTGTTATCGTTGTCCACAGCACGCACCGATAGATGCAGATTGGCACGGTAAGAGCCGGTTAAGGTGATATTCTCTTTGCTAATGGCAAACTTCTCCGCCATATCATCGATAACCTTAG
>JBFGZH010000389.1:0-2457 GCA_041586895.1 Psychromonas sp.
AAGTTATTGGTATTACAGGCGATTCCTGATATAAGAAAGTATTATTTTTGGCGAGGCTGTTATGCATATTGAAAATTTACAAGCATTTCTTATTGCTATCACTATTCTTACCCTGACACCGGGGCTGGATACCGCGCTGGTGATCAAAAACACCAGCCGCTCCGGCGCTAAAGATGGCTGCGTAACCAGTCTGGGTATCTGCAGCGGCCTGTTTGTTCACGCGAGCTTTTCTGCTATTGGTATTTCTGCTGTTTTATTGCAGTCCGCGCAGCTTTTTCAGGTGATGAAGTGGATCGGCGCGCTGTATCTTATCTGGCTGGGCTTAAGTTCATTAAAGGCGACTTATCAGGGCGTTAAAGGCTTTAATGTTGCCCAGACTGATGGCTATCGCGCATTTTCGCTGCCCCGCTCACTGCGTGAAGGCTTTCTCTCTAATGTGCTGAACCCGAAAACGGCTGTCTTTTATCTCGCCTTTCTGCCGCAATTTATCGATCCTCAGCATTCGCTGTTTATGCAGTCATTCTTTATGGCGGCTATCCATTTTGCAATTGCCATGCTCTGGCAGTGCAGCCTGTCGGCGGCCATCAGCTCCGCTCAGAAGCTGCTGAAAAATTCATCGCTGCTGACCTGGATGGAAGGTATTACCGGCACGGTTTTAATTGCGCTGGGGATTAAACTTATTCTCGATGACGCTGCGCCGAGTAACTAGGGTTACAGCTTTTGGTAAACGGCTGATTAGCCGCCTTGCTGCGCGGCCCTTGCCCACCAGCAAGGTGCCGTCAAGTTAGCCCATTGACACTAACTGTTCATGCAGTTTGGCAACCTCATCTCGAAGTTGTGCCGCTTTCTCAAACTCCAGATCCTTGGCATAGGCAAACATCTGTTTTTCCAGCACGGCAATCTGTTTAAGCAGATCCTGTTCGCTGCTAATCTTATAATCAGCCTGATACTCCGCCACCTTATCCGCTTTCTGAGCGCCTTTTTTAAGGTTACGCTGGCCAAGCTGCATCACATCACTGACCTGCTTGATTAAACCCTGCGGTTCGATGCCGTGTTCCTGATTGAACTTATGCTGCAGGGCGCGGCGATCCTCAGTGACTTTTATCGCCTTCTGCATCGACTGGGTGATATGATCGGCATAAAGAATAGCCTTGCCTTTAAGATTACGCGCAGCACGGCCCATCGTCTGGATCAGCGAACGCTCGGAGCGCAGAAAGCCCTCTTTATCGGCATCTAGAATAGCCACTAAGGAGATTTCTGGAATATCCAGGCCTTCGCGTAACAGGTTGATGCCGACCAGCACATCAAAAACGCCGAGGCGCAGATCGCGAATGATCTCGACACGTTCGACGGTATCCACATCAGAGTGTAAGTAACGTACCTTAATGCCATGCTCATTCAGGTAATCGGTAAGATCTTCGGCCATCCGCTTAGTAAGCGTGGTCACCAAGACCCGCTCCTTAAGCGGCAGCCTTAAATTGATTTCCGATAACAGATCATCGACCTGTGAATTAACCGGACGCACTTCAATTTGCGGATCCAATAGACCTGTCGGTCTGATCACCTGACGCACAACATCCCCCTGTGATTTTTCAATCTCATAATCACTCGGTGTTGCCGAAACATAAATGGTTTGCGGGGCCAGCGCTTCAAACTCGGAAAATTTTAACGGCCGGTTATCCAGCGCCGAGGGCAGGCGAAAACCGTAATTCACCAGATTTTCCTTACGGGATCTGTCCCCTTTATACATGGCACCGATTTGCGGCACGGTCACATGGCTTTCATCAATAATCAGCAGGCCGTTTTTAGGAAGATAATCCAGCAGGGTCGGCGGCGCCTCTCCGGGTTTTCTACCGGATAAATAACGGGAGTAATTTTCGATACCCGAGCAGTAACCTAACTCATTCATCATCTCGATATCGTACAGGGTGCGCTGGGAAATACGCTGCTCTTCAATCAGCTTATTGTCTGCCAGAAACTCCTTTTTGCGTTCATTTAACTCCGCTTTAATGCCCTCTATCGCCTTTAAAATCTGCTCTCTGGGCGTGACATAATGGGTTTTAGGATAAACGGTCACACGGGTTAATTTATCCAGTTGCTGGCCCGTTAAGGGGTCAAACACAGTAATATTTTCCACTTCATCATCAAAGAGCTCAATGCGCAGCGCTTCTTTTTCTGAATCGGCAGGAAAGATATCTATCACCTCGCCACGCACCCGGAAGGTACCGCGGCTCAGTTCAGTTTCATTGCGGCTATACTGCAGATCAACCAGGCGTTGTAAAATCTCGCGACTGGAAATAATCTCCCCGATGCTCAAATGCAGCATCATCTGCAGATAAGCCGCCGGATCGCCGAGGCCATAGATAGCAGACACAGAGGCGACTAACACCACATCGTCACGCTCTAACAAGGCTTTGGTCGCAGACAGACGCATCTGCTCAATATGGGCATTGACGG
>JBFGZH010000390.1:0-2426 GCA_041586895.1 Psychromonas sp.
CGGCAAACATACGTTTAACCTGATGGTATTTTCCTTCACTGATGGTCAGCAATACCTCTGTATCTGCAATCACCTTTAAGCTTGCCGGCAAACAGGGCTGCTTTTCGTTTTTCAGCTGCACCCCCTCCTTAAAGCGTTGTGCTGCATTCTCCGGCAGTGGTTCGGCCAGATGAACGCGGTAACGCTTGGCACATTTTCTGCGCGGGCTGGTAACCTGATGCGACCATTGACCATCATCGGTAATTAAGGTTAAACCTGTGGTGTCGGCATCGAGTCGCCCGGCTATAAAGAGTTGCTCGCGTTTTTCCAGCGCTAATAAATTCACTATGCTCGGCAACTGTTCATCGACGGTGGAGCAGATATAACCCTGCGGCTTATTGAGCATAATATAACGCGGACCGCGCAGGGTAATGGCTTGGCCGTCGACAAAAATGTCCTCATTATGTGCTACTTTATAGGCGCTGTTGCGGATGCTGGCGCTGTTGTTGCTGATCCTGCCCTGGCTGATCGCTTTCTTAGCCTGACTTCTGCTTAACTCTGTTGCCTGACAGATATATTTATCTAGACGCATGTATTTCTTCTTCTAATAGGTGTTTGATGGCGCGCTTCAGGGCGCTTTGCGCTTGTTTTCTGCCGCTAAAATGCTGTTTTTTACACACCTTCGCCCAGCTGTGGTTCTGCAGTATTTTTTGTATTGTAAGGCATTGCTCTGTTTTACTTAAGCCTTTTAAATCGCTGTTCAAGAGCAGCTTAATTAAAGCCGGCTCGGCAAATTCATAGGGTAGATTACCCTTGCTATAGCTCACTAGGTGATGATCGCTGATGCTGCTTTTCGGAAATTCACTTAACAGCTTAACAACCAGCTCGCCATCAAGCTCCTGCAGGTGCCTGCTTAGTTGTACGGGAAATTGCGCCTGAAACTGCTGCTGAATCTGCTGGTGCAGTTTTTCTCCGCGCACTGATAATGGGCGATTGACGATAAACGAGTGTGTGCCGCTGCTGTTGTCTTTGGATAGGCCGATACGCAGTGTGCTAAAGGCTAATTGCTGCCAGAAGGATAACAGCTTAGCGGTTGCACCAAAGCTGGCACAGAGATGGTCGAATTTTTCGGTCTCTGCCCACTGAGCTAAATGGCCAATCAGCTGCTTGCCTAAACCGGCATGCTGCACGGCCGGATGAACGGCAATTCTTTGAATGCGCGCATAGCGGAAGGTCGCTGCATCCCTGCGGGCGCAGTGAAAGGTCAGGGATTGAGCGATTAAGTTGCCCTGCAGACGGCGTGTGCCCTGCCAGATTTGCTCGCAGATCTTTTCCTCGAATCCACCTTCGGCATTGATTAACGCCACTGCAAGCAGTTGTTGCTGTTGTTTAAGGACAAAAATATGCAGGGAGCGGTCATTAAGCAGCTTTTCCAGATCCGAAGGTTTGGTCTGATAGTGCGCCAGCACCAATAGCGAAAAGACTTCCTGCAGTAAGCTATGCTCGCTGAGCAGTTGCTGCGCGCTAAGCTGTTCGCAGTGCACTGCTCTATCCGTTTGATAATTTGGAGTATCACCGGGAGACTCGGTTAAACACAGGCTGTTCAGGGTAAAAGACTCAACGGGATCATGACTTGCCCAGCGAATCGGCTGCTGCAGATGCAGCTGCCGGTATTGCGGAGCGATCTCCGCGAGGCGTTTTTGAAAACGCAATGCAAAACCGCGTCCGGAGCCTTCATAACCATGCTGGGTTGTGGCAAAGACCAAGCGCGAATAATGCTTGGCAGCGGCTTCTAAAATTGGGATAGGCAGGGCTGCTGCTTCATCGATAATCAGCAGATCACACTTGGGTAACTCGCCAAGCAGGGCATCGGGGGCGATAAAGTGAATCGTTTTTTGCTCTTTATGCACAGCAAACTGATGCTCAGTGAGACCCGTTAATAGCAGACTGGCATGCTTAAACAGGGTAAAGGTCGCCTGCTTATTGGGCGCACAAATCAAAATACTCTGTAAGCCGGAATCTAATAGCCGGGCGGCCGCCATGCCAAGAGCGGCTGATTTTCCTCGGCCTCTATTGGCGGTTAATACCAAAGGGCGGCGGCGATGGCCGGTCACGGTTTTAATAATGGCCGCAATGGCGTTCTGCTGCTCAGAGAGGTTAAGCGCTGCCGGGCAGGGGGTAGTCAGGCTGTGTTTCTTTTCTGCTGGCAGAGGGTGATCCTCATGGATCGTGGCGACCTTGTAGGCGGCCAGTTGTGCATTGACATAGTGATAAAACAGATCCTCTGCCGGGATTGTTTTTGGAGTGAGCAGTATTAACAGGCCACCGCCACGCAGGGTGCCTTCACTGGCGGCAAAGGCATTGGCATCAAAACGCTGATAAGCATTGATAATAAGCAGTGATGTCTCCCGGCCAAGTATCTGCTTGTAGTTGCTTGAAGCTATGCC
>JBFGZH010000391.1:0-2422 GCA_041586895.1 Psychromonas sp.
CGCAGCCGTTGCCAGGCTAGTCAGCACATTCATAGGGGCACTTTTACTGCTCACCAGTTGCATAGGGTCGGCATAGGTAATAGTTTTCAGCTCTAAGCCAGTTAATACGGTATCTTTGTCACAACCCGTATAGTCACATACTTGGGTTGTCTCTGCCGTTGCAAGGGTACGGAGTATTACCGGTCCGGTGTAGTCTACAGATAAAGAGTAGTCGCCATTGTCATTGGTTGTCGTGCTTGCCAGCTTCTGGCCATCACCACTTCCCGCACCTAGAGCAGCCACAGCATCCGCTTTACCATCAATACAGGCCGTCTGCGTTGTTGCACAGGCCACAACAAGCGCACTTTGCAGAGCCCCCTTGACCGCAGAGCCCTCAATAGTTACATCACCATAGTCGTCACTGCTATTACAGCCTGCCAATACCGCTGTTGCCAGTCCGATTGACACTACTAATTTATTTAATTTCATTTTGCTCTTCCCTATATATATTTGACACTTTTTGGAGTTTACCGCTGATAATATAACCAAATCATCTGCTATAAGCAATATAGCTTGCGCGCAAACGCTGCATATTACTTTCAATATAGCTTGTTGACAAACGATCGCGGTTAAAATATTGCTGCTCGATATTATACTGCAGGTTGCTTCGTCCTGCACGATTACCGCCGATATAATTGGCGTCATTATTTATCCGCGACCGGTAACCATACCCCCACTGCTCCAGCGTTTTAATCTGCACACCGTGTGCCGGGGCGCTGTTTTTACGCGTGCCGAGCGGGAACTGGAAAGTTAATCCTGCATATTCATGCTGCGCGGCATAACCATCATGCGCACAGGCATATTGTCTTTTAGCATTATCACATTCGCTATTTTGATAAGTGATATTGACCGACATATCACCAAACCATTGCCTTAAAGTCAAACTGCCGCCCAGATCACCGGACCAATGCTGCCCGTAGCTTGCTTCGACGGCAAGATCCAAGGCGCGCAGAAAATAGCGATAGGAAAGCAGCAGCGGCCGATAATCATATTCATCAAATTCATTACTAAAATCGCCGATTTCCGCTTTCACTCTATGCAGCCCGGAAGCGGATTGCCAGTAAGTTTCATTTAACAGACCACGGTAGCTTTTATACATCTGCCCTGCTGAAAACTGCGTAACGATTGCCCCCGGCAACGCAAAGGCCTGATGAAAAAGGATGCGATCCACCTCACTTTTATGACGCCCCCCGGCAAAATACTCACCATCATCATAACTGTCGGAATGGATAACGGGTAACAGATGACGAACGTCGAGCAGCGCACCTTTCCATAACGGCAGCTGCACATTACTGCTTAACGCCAGTGAGTAATCAAACACGCCCATCTCAGTGCCCAGCGCCGAACGCAAATGGGGGGAAAAGATCAAACGCGGTACAAAGTTACTTGCCGCCTGTTTGCGCCCAGACCAGACAATGCCCTGCATATCTAAATCATGGCTGGCAATGGTCAAACCATGCGCTTTCACAGGCTGCTCTGCGCTTTGCTGCAGATAGCTGCTAAGTTGCTCGCTATTACCCGTTACCTTTAATACCGGTATCTGGTTATTAAGCAGATAAAATTCAAAGGATTGTGCCAGAGGCTGCTCGCTAATCAACCCCAGCGCCACCCCTAAAGCATCTAATTCGTTCCAGTTAAAGAGGTTATTCTCTAACGACACGACCAGCGTCTCTGCCCGCCAGCCGATGCGCACATTCTCAAAACCGTACTCAACCAGGGTGGTTAATAACTGCGCAGTGCGCTGCTTTTTCTGCTCTTTTTCACTGAGCTGCGGCAATACCGGAAGGTCGGCGGCTTGCACTGCAGATTGTTTTTGTTGGTGCTTGATAACTTGCGCTGCTAATTGTTGTTGCTCGCCCGTCAAGGGATGCCATTCATTGACGCCATCTTGACTATAGCGCTGCGCATCCACACCTGTCGCCAACGGCAAAGTCAAGCCTAAGCCGAACCAGCTGTTATCGCGATTGTCGGTCGCTGAATTCGAATAAGCCTGATAGGTGAGATTTGCTTGCCAGTGTTCAGGCAGCCAGTTATCAGCAGTAAAGAGTTTCACACCGCCATTCACTCCGGTGCCGTCATAATCACTGACAAACTGCAGCCATTGCGTCGGCTGCCACTCAATGCCGGCAAAAGGGCCCTGCAGGTAGTCCACGCCCATCTGATTTCCACTCGATCCCTTGCCGTACCCCGCCGTTAAACGGACGTTATACAGGCTGTCCTCAAAAAACGCTTTTGAGGCCACCGCATAACCATTTTTATGATGGCTGGCCGCCCCACCGTAATCCTGCACCCCGATCGCAAAACTAAACCACTCTTCAGGCAAAAAAGGCTTAAAGTCATATTTTGCCGAGAAAGACAGATCACTGGAGTGAGTGCCGCTCCA
>JBFGZH010000392.1:0-2409 GCA_041586895.1 Psychromonas sp.
CCTTCTACAACATAAGCACATTGTAATTTTTTAGCGACCTCTTCATTGATTTGGTTTTCCAGTGCAGCAGGAATAAGTACATCGCAGTTGCATTGCAGTAGCTCTTCATTGGTTATATGTGTGATGCCCTCAGCCTCATAGTGCACCAACAGGCTGTCCGGATCTTTCAAGTATTCGAGAATCGCCGGTATATCTAATCCATTTTCAGCATAGATAGCAGCAGAAACATCGCTGACCGCGACTATTTTAGCGCCTTTTTCATGTAAAATACGTGCGGCATTGGCACCTACGTTACCCATCCCTTGAATGGCAACTGTATGGCCTGCTACCACTTTATTATCATTTTCAAGAATAAGCTCGGTACTGATCACCACGCCTCGACCCGTTGCCGCCTCCCTGCCCTTGGAGCCGCCTAATTCTAAGGGTTTACCCGTTACCACGCCTGGTGAAGGTTTACCTTTAAGCATACTGTAGGTATCTAAAATCCAGGCCATTGTCTGTGCATTGGTATTGACATCGGGCGCCGGTATATCTTCATTGGTACCAATAATAGGCTCTATGGCATAGTGATAGCGACGGGTTAAGCGGCAAAGTTCAGCTTTAGATAACGTTCTTGGATCGACTTGAATCCCGCCTTTTGCACCACCATAAGCAATATCAACAACCGCACATTTTAAAGTCATCCAGGTCGCTAATGCCTTAACTTCATTTAAATCACAATCCTGGTGAAATCTAATTCCGCCTTTAAAAGGACCGCGAATATTGGAATGTTGAACCCTGTAGCCTTCAAAAACCTGTATGCTTCCGTCATCCATTTTTACCGGCAGGTAGACGGTTAACGCGCGCTGAGGATTTTTGATAATTTCAAACATATGTTTGTTGATATTACCAATGTCCATTGCTTCACTTAGCACTTCAATAACATTTTCATAAGGGTCATATTTTTTTAACATTTTAAATCCTTTATATACAATGCAAATTACACTTACTTTATTGACGATGTGATAGACAATAAAAGGTCTACCTGTTCGCTCAGTTGCTCCTGCAAGGGCAACCTGAGCTGTTGTTCTTTACTTGCCTTATGCCCACAGAATAAGACACACTTTTCTGCCGGGTTAGTCCCAACTCAGCTATTTCTTAGTGCCAATAGAGTTCCCTGCAGGTGGCGCCACAATTGCTTTTAATTGGCACTAACTTTGAGCGCTTAACCTTGTCATAGTGAGGAATATCCGCGATTCAATAAAGATAACAAATGGATTTGGTTTGCTTGACAATCACCCTGTTGATCCAGGAGTGGTCTAAGGCTTTAGCTCCTTTACTTTATTGAATCGAATAGCAGCAAGTGTTTTAGTATTAGGAGACAATACGATGAGTAGTTATGATTTTAATTTAAAGGGTAAGGTCGCGGTCATTACAGGTGGTGCCGGTGTTCTTACTGGCGTGTTTGCCAAAGCATTGTGTTCGCATGGGGCAAAAGTCGCACTACTTGATATCAATAAAGAAGCGGCTGATAAGGTAGCAGCCGAACTGCAAGCTGCCGGAGGCGTGGCCAAAGGATACAAAGCAGATGTGCTTTCCAAAGAGAGTGTCACAGCTGCTTATGAAGAAGTAAAAAAAGACCTGGGTACCTGTGATATTCTTTTAAACGGAGCAGGTGTACACCATCCTTTAGCAACAACGGGACATGATCAACTGAGCGAAGAAAACATCAACGACGGCAGAACTTTCTTTGACTTAGATATAGATAAAGTAGAGTGGGTAAACCGCATCGACTTTATCGGGACTTTTATTCCTTCACAGGTTATATGCAGAGACATGGTCGGCAAAAAAGGATGTTCAGTGATTAACGTATCATCGATGAACGCTATCAGCCCAACCACCACTGTACCTATTTATTCTGCGGCAAAAGCGGGTGTGAGTAACTTTACCGCCTGGCTGTCTAACTATTTTGCCGGCGTGGGTATTCGCGTCAATGCCGTTGCACCCGGATTCTTCGTTACCAACCTCAATAGAAATATTATGGAAAAAGAAGACGGTTCATTAACAGACCGCTCGGAAAGAATTATTGCTGGTACACCCATGTCACGATTTGGCGATCCTGATGAGTGTGCAGGAACACTGCTTTATTTAGTCGATCCTCAGCTTTCAAGCTTTGTAACAGGCACTGTCATACCTATTGATGGTGGTTTCAGCTCTTTCTGTGGCGTATAGAGAACAGCTTAATCTGTGTGTGAGCAATGCAGGCTTAGCTTGTGCTTACACATCCATTATCCCTTATGCCTAGCAGACGAGATGTGCGCCATTTTAGAGTCCCGGCAGAGTTGTCATTAGACTGGCTTGTGCTCTTCTCTCTCATCTTCCTCAGTCAGCAGGTTATCTCTACTCTTTAATTTTTATACTTCAATTTAA
>JBFGZH010000393.1:0-2402 GCA_041586895.1 Psychromonas sp.
GCTGGGCTTGAACCAGCGACACACGGATTAACAGTCCGTTGCTCTACCAACTGAGCTAAAGAGGAATTGTCTTTTATAAACTGCCAATCCGTTGTAATGGCTTAACAGCGTTCTCTTTGGCTCTACCAACTGAGCTAAAGAGGAATTGTTCTTTTTATACCTTACTGATAATCCGAGTAATGGGCTAACAGTACTTCTATCGCCCTAGCAAATAATCAGATAGTAATTGTCTTTTATTTACTGCCAATCCTTTGTAATGAATTAACAGTGCTTCTATAGCTCTACTAAATAAGCTAAAGAGAAATTGTTTTTCTTATTATTAACCCCGCTTGCTTTATTAAACAAAGCAGAATTCTTTTTAAATATTTACAGTGCTTTCACACTTTTAGTTCCGACTAAAAGTCCAAACTAAAAAAAGTGGCTCCTCTTGCTGGGCTTGAACCAGCGACACACGGATTAACAGTCCGTTGCTCTACCAACTGAGCTAAAGAGGAATTGTCTTTTACAACTTCAACACTTTTTAATGCCTTAGTGTTGAAGACGGAGCGAAGTATATTTTTTGCGATTCTTTCTGTCAACAAAAAAGGCAGATAAAAAAATTGGTTGCTGATATTTCCAGCAACCAATCACAAAACGCTCGCTTTTAGTTTATTTAACAAACAGAGTTAAATATTCCATTGAATATTGCGGTGCAGTTTTCTCTGCGTTTTTTCAAGCGGCTCATCTTTTTCCCCGACAATAACCACATTAACAGCGCCCATTTTTTCGCTGAGCCCTTTTAAATGCTGATTATTAAAAACAGCGCCTGTAATAAACCGCGCATCCTCAGGGACAATAAAAACGGTAACCCGCCCTGTTTCTCCCTGCAGAATCATATGCAATGCCGGCGTACCTTTAAAACCACAGTGATTAACAAAAAAGACCTTACCCAAATCACCTGCCACCTTAGCCCCGTAATTTGCCAATTTAGCATTCACCGCAGCTCGGCTGGCCTGTTCATCTATTTTGGCGGTAAAATAATACTCCTGCTGCACATGCTGCATAGCAACACTGCCTATATCTTCCGGTAAAGTGCCGAGGTTGTTTAACAGCGGCAGGCTGATACCGATAATAAATGCAATTGAAGCTGCAATAGCAATATGCCAGCGATGACTTAATGTTTTTTTCTTTTCCATGGCAAAGCTTTGCTCAAGCAGTATTTTTTCTGTTAAATCATCGGGTATATCGACTTTTAATAGTGACTGTAGTTGACGGTCAAACTGCTTGCCCTCGTTTACCAGGGCTTTATCCTGCTCTGATTGCTCCTGCCTTTGCAAAAAAGCCGGATCTTTATCATTTGGTGTCGCAACGGCTCTATGGCGAAATGAAATATCATCCATGTGCTCCCCCACTTTCTTTGCTCTCGGTTGTTGATAATGATGTTTTCAATATATTTTTGGCCCTGAATAAACGCGTTAATACCGTGTTTTTATTTAAATCTAACTGCCGGGCAATCTCTTCAGCTGTGAAACCGGCAATAAGCTGCAGCAATAAAGGCTCTTTATATTCACTTGGCAGGCGGCTAATTTTCCGTTTCAGCAACTCATTTTCCATCTCCTTCGCTAAATCCCCCTGTCCGGCGAGCTCATAATCGTCTATATCCACCATAGGTAACTGCTTGCGTTCAAAGCGCCGTGCATTTTCACGGCGCAATATGGTAAACAGCCACCCTTTAGCAGACTTATCATCTAATAAGCTATCTAAATTTTTCCATGCTCTTAAGCATGTTTCCTGCACTAAATCCTGCGCGACTTGCGCATCATTACAAATCCAATAGGCATAACGATACAGATCCGGGCTATAAACATGAACAAGCGCTTCATAACGTTTCTGATTTCTATTCATATCTAAAAAGACCGTCGACTGCGCACTTTTATTTCGTTTACGCCTAAATAAATTCATTTATCGCTTTTCCCGTGATGTTGTTCATTTTACTCTGTGCATGCTCAAACACGCGCTTGCCTGCGTGCCTTCTGATAAAAATAAGAGGCACTTAGCAATATTGCCCAATCACCGTAAAGGCAATCATCTTCTGCACCATCTCAGAGTTTGCCATATCAATCAATAAGATCTTAACAGAAGCAAGCGTGAATACTGCCATCCCACTGCAGCAGGGTTAAATATCATCTAGGGATCAGGGTCTGTTGACCTTTAGCGTACATTTTTACAGCAATTTGTTCGTGCTTCATACAAGGCAGAGCCTGCGTAGTGTAGTTGATCTACATAAGTCGGCGATAACTCATACGATCGCGCGAACAAATGCTGCCCTACGGGTTCATCTAAAAGCATCCTGCGCTGCGTTGCTCAAAGTTCACATAGAATAACTATGCTTCGCTCCTCGCGCCTTGCTCAGAATGCTTTTA
>JBFGZH010000394.1:0-2393 GCA_041586895.1 Psychromonas sp.
CATCTAATAATTACTCTCCACTCCCTTAACAGCCCCAATAATAAAGGTTGTGTAATTTGGCAATGGTAATGCTGGTATAAGAAGTAAGCCACTAAGTTTAGGTCGTAGTGGTGATTATCTAAGACATTCGGGAGTGAACCTATAGTTATTTTCCCTTTACTGACGCGGGTTGCTATGGGTTGTATTTTTATTGAACAGCATATAAACAATAAAGAAGGAAAAGACGGCGGCAACGTAACACCATTTGGAAATAAATGCATAATCAAAAAACATAATGGAGACAACCACCGACACCAGGATAAGCAGACCAAAATATTTTAAGTGACGATCGCTGGCCGCGAATAAGGGAAGAATAATAATGACTATATAAAAGAGTGTGAAAAGCTTGCGTGGTATGTATTGGTCGAACAGCAAAACGGTACTGTAGACAAGCGCATGACTTGTGAAAATGACCGTCATCCACTCATCAATAAGCAGAAAAGGAAGGTATACAGAAAGACCGGACAGCGCGCCAAGCAATAGTAAAACAAAAAATAATTTTCTCTTGGCTAAATTATTTTCAACGGCATAACAGGATAAGGGGATCCAAATTAGCCAAAGCAGATGAGAAAAAAACAGATAGCCCAGCGCAGCTGTTCGTGTTGAATTCGTGCATTCCGCTGCGCCCCCCAACCAGACCATGCCTTCAAGAAACTGCTGAAGGCTGAATAACAGCGGCATTAATGCAAAAAGCCAGTACGGTTTTTCAAAATTAGCGGCTATTTTCAGACAATAAATTCCGGCTCCCATCAGTGCGAATGAGGCGGTAAAACTTGCTGTTGCAGAAAAACACATACTGCCTCCTCATCCGATATGGAAGATTACTACTAACAATGGCACTCTTCCATCGAAGCGTAAAGGCTAGCGCCTCATATAGTTTAAAAAAGTGTTTATTATTCCTGATACTCAAATTAGAGGTCTTATCTGCTTTTGAGTTTCGCTATTGCAAAATAGCGAAGCTGTGCTTTAGCAAATGGTAATGCAATTAATTCAGGTGCGCGTTATCACTGCTTCCCTTCTATCGTGGTTTCGCTAAGTTACCGGCCATATTGTCCTGTTAGGTATTCAGTTATCAGTCAGGTTAATCTGCCAATCACGCATTGCTATAAAAACATCGACAACGCCATTCAGTAATGCCTTCTGTGATCTGCCTCACAAAAGCTTTGCCAAAAGGCGATAAGCGCCCTTTTTCCTCCCCTTCTTTTTGTGATGTTGCTCTCTTTTATCAGGGCAAATAAGAGTGATATTTTGCCGCCGCTCACATTTCACAAACGAAACAGAAACCGGTTGCAGAAACCGGTTTCTTTTATGGTTATAATCCATTCGTCCAATAGCCAAACTGAAAATAAACACTTAAACAGGAGTCATCTCATGAAAAAAATCTTTCTTTGTTGTGCAGCAGGTATGTCTACTAGCATGGTTGTTAAGAAAATGGAACAAGCAGCCGCTACAAAAGGTATTGAAGTTGATATCACTGCAGTGGGTATGGAGGAGTTCGAAGCAACCCTGCCTGACTATGATTGCTGTCTGTTAGGTCCGCAAATTAAATACAAGCAGGCCGAGTTTAAAGCCAAAGGTGATGCCGCAGGTAAACCCGTTGCCGTTATCAATGCCATGGATTACGGCATGATGAAAGGTGAAAAAATCCTTAATGACGCATTGGCCTTGATTGGTTAATAACAGGAGAAAAACATGTCTAACGTTTTTTTTGATTTTATTGAACAAAAAATAGCCCCGGTTGCCGGTGCCTTCGCTTCGCAGCGTCATATCGGTGCGATACGTGACGGTTTTATCGGCGCGATGCCCTTTATGATTGTGGGTTCATTTTTATTGGTATTTGCCTTCCCTCCATTTTCAGCGGATACCACTTTTGCCTTCGGGCAGTGGTGGTTAGCGATGTCCAAAGAATATTTTGACCAGATCATGACCCCTTTTCATATGTCCATGGGCATTATGTCTTGTTATATCAGTGCCGGTATTGCCTATAACCTGGCAAACCATTATAAATTAGATGCGTTTCCAACGGCAATGTTATCACTGATGACCTTTTTACTGATTGCAGCCCCTATGGAAGGCGGCAAACTAGCGGGTAACTTCTTAGGTGGAACCGGTATTTTTACTACTATTATTGTTGCTATTTATGTTACCGAACTGACTCGTTTCTTAAAAGTAAACAATATCGGTATTAAACTGCCTGAGCAGGTACCACAGAAGATCCGTCAATCATTCGATCTGTTAATTCCAGCATTGATCGTGATTTTAACTATCTACCCAGCAAATTTACTGCTGCAGGGTCAGTTAGGCATGATTCTGCCAGAAGCTATTATGTCACTGTTTAAACCACTGATTTCAGC
>JBFGZH010000395.1:0-2392 GCA_041586895.1 Psychromonas sp.
ACCAAAATCAAGTACTTTCATAACAGGCACCTCCTATGATCAGGTTTAGTCAATTATTAAGGCTCTAGCAAAAACCCCCTTGCTTTAGCAGCAAGCCAGGGAGCAGCCGCGGTGAGCAAAAGAACAACAATAAACAGATCGCCATTGCGCAAATTAAATACGCGCATAATCTCCTGCCAGGACTTTCCTAGCACAAAATGGCCAAACAGGCATTCAAAGGACAGTGTTAGCATTACCCACAAAACTCCAACCGCAAAGTAGAGGCCTTGCTGTTGGATATGGAGAAAAGGAATAAAGATAAACGCAACCACTAAAACCAGCAGTGATAAAAGTAATCCACTGAGCGCAAGCGCGACCTTAGCCGCAAACAGAGAAGCCAATATTTTTTCGCGAAACAAACCATTAGCCATTGCGGCCATCACTATTATTAGCCAGATGCCAAGCGCTTTAAGAAAGAGGCTGCTCATCATTTACCTTCCAGCATAATAGCTGCTTTTATTCACCAGGATTACTTATGAGCAATCGTTTTGCTGGTAAACAGAAAGTCCTTTAACTCTTTATCAAAAGCAGGATCTTTACGACGAATCCACTCAAGCACCATAGCCGCATGCTCTTTTTCTTCGTCTCGATTGTGCGCTAAGATTGCTCTTAGCTCATCGTCTTTACAGGCATCGACCCTTTGGTTATACCAGTCAACCGCTTCCAGCTCTTCCATTAAGGATATAATCGCTCTGTGCATATCTTTTGTTTGCTCAGATAGTTCATCTATCGCTTCGTGATAACCTTCATTAGCCATTTTTTTCTCCTTCTCAATATTCTGGACAGAACCTTTATGACCTTTAGTGCAGAAAACACCACCGTTAACAATATAATACACTTTGCTATATTTCGCAGACGCCGCGCTATTCACACACAACTGTCAGGCAGCTATTCTTGCTTGCCGTTGCTGCTTGAATTCTTGTATTCTTAGTGGCTCTTATTCATATTTAGCGGCAATGTCATGACCAATTCACTGTCAATTCGCTCATACAACCGTATGAGAAAAGGACACCAGCATGGCTTTCATCAGCTGGTGCTGCCGTTGCGAGGAGTGATAAATATCGAGGTCGGCGCTTTTGCCGGCAAAGTCACACCGGGTGAGTGCGTGGTGGTGAAAGCCGGTGAAATGCACCATTTCGACGCGGATACGCAGGCAAAATTTGTGGTTGCCGATATGGACACGCTGCCTGAACCGCTCGCTACATCCAATTGCATTGTTTTCTCCATCAGCCCACCGCTGTTACGCTTTCTAAGCTTCGTCGAGGAGCAGCTGAATTATCAGGTCAATACAGCAGTAGAAGACCTAATGTTCTCCACCTTTTACCAACTTCTGGCTGAGCAGCCCTTGCTTAAGCTGGTTGAGCCAAGAATCAAGGCGGTGCTGCAATATATGGAAAAACACCTGGCGGAACAACTTGCCATTGCCAATTTATCCGGCGTTGCCTGCCTGAGCCCCACCCAGTTTAAGAAGGTCTTTAAAGAGCAGACGGGACAAACGGTTACCCAGTACATCACCCGCTTACGCATGGAGAAAGCGCAGGCAATGCTACTGCATACCGACTCGCCGATGCAGATAGTCGCGGAAAAGGTCGGCTATAGTGATCTCAGCGCATTCAGCAGGCGCTTTTCACGCTACTTCGGTCTGCCTCCCTCAAAGTTTGCCCATTAATTACGTCTTGAGTGCAGAGAAAAGCGTCCCTTCAGCAAAATAACAACAGCATTGAGGTTATAAAATTAACGCTCCTATTAGTTATTCAGCGGGGATTGTTATGCTTTCTAAAAATGCCACCTTTAATGGCGCAATAGGTATTATCATCGCGGGCGTTTTATGGGGAACAACCGGCACAGCGGCCAGCTTTACCGCCAATGTCAGCCCGTTAGCGACCGGAGCCTTTGCTATGAGTATCGGCGGCGTGCTGCTGACACTGACTTCACTGGCAAATTTGCGCCAGGATAGCGCACTGTTGCTTGCCCAGCCTAAAACCCTGGCCGTTGGCGGCCTGTCGGTTGCACTTTATCCGCTGGCCTTCTATAGCGCCATGAGCCTATCCGGCGTCGCCATTGGCAGCGTCGTTTCCATTGCCAGCGCACCTTTTTTCACCGTTCTGCTGGAGCGGCTTATCAGCAAAAAATCGATTAGCAAAACCTGGTTCACCAGCTTTGTGGTTGGCGGACTGGGGGTTATTTTTTTAGCGGCCGGCAAACAGGATGCAGCTGTGGTTAATGATACTGACAGTTTTCAATACTGGGGGATTCTACTCGCTTTTATCGCCGGGCTGACCTACGCGACATACTCCTGGACTGCGCGACGAATGATCGAACAAGGTATCAGCTCAAACTCCGCCATGGCGAG
>JBFGZH010000396.1:0-2389 GCA_041586895.1 Psychromonas sp.
ACCAGATGGTAGGGCATTTCAAAATGGGAAAGGGTGATAACCGGTTCAATATTGTATTTCAGTAACTCATCAAACAGATCGTCATAGAACTGCAGCCCCGCTTCATTTGGAGCTGCTTCATCACCATTGGGAAAAATACGCGTCCAGGCAATAGAAGTACGGAAACATTTAAAGCCCATCTCGGCAAACAATGCAATATCTTCTTTATAGCGGTGATAAAAATCGGTCGCCAAGTGGTTAGGGTAGTCATAACCATCGACGATACCATCGCTAATAATACGATCTTTATCGACAGCACCAGCTGTTAACACATCGGCGATACTTAACCCTTTACCACCTTCATTCCAGCCTCCCTCTACCTGGTGAGCAGCAACGGCGCCTCCCCATAAGAAATCTTTCGGTAATTGGGTTTTCATAAGCGTTACTTCTCGTTTAGTCTTCTGCTTGCAGTTTACGGTGCACTGCAATTAACTCTTCAATTAATTCACGAGCCAGCATTGAGGTCATAATGTGATCTTGGGCATGGACCATTACCAGGTTAACCGGTACTTTACCTGTCCCTTCATCCATGCCAATTAACTGTGTTTGTACCAGGTGAGCACGTTTCGATGCTGCTGTTGACTCTGCTAATAAACCATCGACTTCATCCCACTTGCCCGCCTTTGCGGCATACAGCGCCTGCATGGCACAGCTACGGGATTCACCGGCATTGATAATCAGCTCCATCACGGTTTCTTCTAAATTTTCAATAGGGGATTCCATCTCTACTACATTTGTTTGCATAGTCATAATATTGTTCTCCAGTCATTGTTGCGTTGTATATTTAAATAAATGGGAACTCGACTTTTTGCCGAGTCCCATAATTTTATGATGATTTAATTAAGCGGGTTGTAAGTCGCCTGTGGTGTTGTCTTCTGCTGCAGCTGCATCCGCTTCTTCTTGTTTTAATAACTCTTTTTCATAGATTTTAAAGAACGGGTAGTAGAGCGCGATATCGAGTAGGATCAAGCCGATAACCATGGCACCATTACTCATCTGCCAGCCGGCACCCCAAGCTGCTCCGATAGGCGCTGGTGCTGTCCAAGGTACTAAGGAGATCACATTACCAATCATGCCTGTGTGGGTGGCGATATAGGCAACCGTGGCATTGAGCATCGGCACCCCGACAAACGGAAGAAACAGAATAGGGTTCATTACGATTGGGCTACCGAAAATAACCGGCTCATTAATGTTAAACATTGAAGGAACAAGACATAATTTACCAATCGATTTCAGGTGAACCGATTTACTGCGCAGGTAGAGTAAAACCAGCGCAAAGGTCGCACCAGAGCCGCCGAGCATAATAAAGAAACTCCAGAATGGTTCCGCAAACGTTGCCGGTAACTCGGCACCGGCAGCCAATGCTTCCTGGTTTAATCCTAAGTTAACTAACCAGAAGGGGGCCATAATACCACCCACAATCGCGGCACCATGAATACCGGCAAACCATAGCGCATGCGCGACAAAGACGGCCAGTAGAATCGCGGGTAATGAATCAGAGGCTGAAATCAATGGCTTAAATAGTGCCATAATAGCTTCTGGCAGAATCATATCGAGCTGCCCCTGCAGCATCAGGTTCAGCGGGTAGATAGTTAAAATAACAATCATTGCTGGAATTAACAGATCGAATGATTGACGGATCTTCTGTGGCACCTGCTCGGGCAGTTTAATGCCGATATTTTTTTCTTTTAGAACACGCGTCAGTTCAGTCACATAGATTGCGACGATAATAGTGGTAAAGATACCGGTGCCGCCCATGAATGAAGCGGAGAGCTTACCGTCTTCCATCGGCGCGGCTATCATTAAAAAGGTCATCAGCGATAACAATGCGGTTGGCAGTGCATCTAGCTTATAATGATTTGCCAGGTTATAGGCGATGCCGGCGCTGATATAACAGGACATGATACCCATGGTCATATTAAAGGGGGTCATGATCACATCAAAATACTCTTTGGACATGGCTAACCACCATTGCCCGAAGGCAAAGGTGGTATCCGCAGAAAATGGCGGAAAAGCAAAGACCAGTAAAAATGAACCGACAATCATAAAGGGCATACCGCCGATAAAACCGTCACGTATCGCCCCGATATGACGTTGCGAGGCAAAGGCGCCGGCAACCGGTGCGATCTTATTTTCAATAAAATCAAAAAAAACGTTAGACATAATTTTTCTCCGTTATTAACCAATCATGGTCAGTGCTTCATTAAGAATTTTGTCGCCTTTCATCATGCCGTAATCCATGGCATTGATAACGCCCACGGGTTTACCGATGGCATCTCCTTTGGCTTTAAATTCGGCCTGCTTATATTTGATCTGCGGACCTAAAAGACAACAATCATAGTTAGGCAGG
>JBFGZH010000397.1:0-2388 GCA_041586895.1 Psychromonas sp.
GACCTGTAAACCTTCTGCATCGAAAGCCAGTGCTTTTACCGGACTGCGGCAGATAGATATAATATGTCGCAAATCCGCATAACCGGGATCCTCGACGCCAAAGGTGATGTTTTTACCCGCCAATAAATTCGCGAGTAGAAAAAGTGAGTTCTGCGTACCAAGGGTGATAAGCAGCTCATCTGGCTGGGCAACAATGCCTCGCTTAGAGAGGATCTGCTGACGAATTTCTGTCACCAGTTCCGGATCGTCGCTATCAATAAAACCTTCTACCCATTCATGTATTTTTCCACGCCTTTCAACGATTCTGGAACATTCCCGCCATTGATAAAGAGGGAACTCTTGGGCATTGATATGTCCGTAGATAAAGGGGTAAGTGTATTTTTTCCAATCTTTATCTTTATTAAGCGATGCAAATTGACTGGGCTGTTTCTGTAACCGCCCGCTCCAGTTTGGTGCATCGGAACTGCTGCCGGGATTTAAGTTTTCTGCCAGCAGATTCGGCTCGCTCAGTAAATCGGGATGCACAAAAAAACCTCTGCGTGTGCGGGCAATCAGATAGCCTTCATCGACCAGACTTTCGTAAACCAAAATAATGGTATTTCTCGATACGCCAATCAGCTGGGCCATTTTTCTGCTTGATGGCAGAGGCTTGTCACCAAAGGTGTTCTGCTTGATCAGTTGTACTAATTTTTCTCGAATTTGCTGTTGGTAACTGCTTCTATTATGCAATTCCATATGTAATAAAAAATCAACCACGAAAGCACCTATAGGAAAGCGCTAATTGTTTGCGTCTGTTCATCGATTATACCTGTGATAAATGAAAGCTACGGGCTTTGTTTTTTATTAAAAGCACAAGCAATTTTTAATCCAATATGTTGGATTTACTGTCATATTATAAAAAATTGTCGTGCAGAATTAATAGTGTGGTGATTGCGGTTAGCGCTTATCCAGAAAAGGGCAAGCTAGCAGAAAATGATACCAGCCTGTTGCTGAGTGTGATCATGCTTAACTGTTTTCTTTGTCGTGCAAAGATCAACTCGCCTTAGTGAGGTTAAGGCTCGCGTTAGAGGCTTTCAGCGCATCTGTTGGCACAAGCTCATAGGCCACTTGTGGTTTTAAAACGACACTTGATTTGCTTGCTACTATCAACATCTGTCTTAAACGCGCTGCTGCAAATGGTTTTAATAATAAACCCTGGACATCCAATAAACTGTTCAGACCCAGCAGTTCACGCTGAACATCAAAATGTGAGGTTAAGATGCAGATATCAGCAGGAGCCGAGGTTTTTCCTGTCCGAATACGCTTGATTAACTCAATGCCTGAGTTTTCTGCAAGTAATGAATCAACAATAATAAGATCAAAATCCTGCAGTGTCACTGAGCGCTCAGCTTCAATCGCCGTTGCTACCCCTTCAACATAAGCGAGCTTTAAGCTTGCCAACTGCTCGATAAGTTGAATACGGTCAGCTGCTGTTTCTTTAACAACTAAGACTTTCATCTTATTGATTGCGTTAACTGCGCTTTTTTCCTGTTGAATAGGAGATATTTGCCCTTCCGCTGAGCTGTTCACACCTTCCATACGGGCAATATAACCACGCTTGGGAATGGTCGAAATAGTTAAACCGTGCTGACTCAAAGTGTCAATGCTTTTACGCAGCTGAGAGATATGTTGATTGATAGTATGGTCCGTCACCACGCGTCCCCATACATGCAGGGCAAGATCTTCACGGTTTACCACTGTATTTACGTTTTTACATAGAAAATGTAAAAGAGAGGTGCGTAAAGGGCCTAAATAGACCTTGCGGTTATCATGGCTAAGACTATTCTGGCTTGTGTCGATGGTGAATTCACCGACCTGTAAACTTTTTTCTAACATTGCAGCATCCATTGATATATTCACAGTATATGAAATTAACAGTAGTTATTTATCGGCTGTTACTTAGCTTTTTCTTTAAGGTTTTGATAAATAAACAATTTGCTCTAATTTGGCTGTTTATTTGTTTAACAAACGCATCATCTTGCGTCTTGCCTCTGGATTTTCTTATTTTGATATGCAGATGGATAGCGCTTGTGAAGAGGCTGTCGAGGCGAAAAAATAGCGAATTCACATATACCCACAAAAAGTCTCTCTTAATGCTTTTACGAAGATGAATACAGTTACAGAGAGATAATCAAGATACAACAATACTATACAGCGCTAGCAAAAGCTAAGTATAAAAACGTGCCGGTTAAGATAGGGTTAAAAAGCAGTGAAAAAGATAAATAGGCCCTAATTATTTTTAAAGATAATGGCTGCGATTTTTCTGCTATAATCCTTTGTTTGCAAATGCCATTTGGATTTTAGATCTGTTATTTGGCTGTTAACTTCTGCTTCTGGTATTTTTTATGA
>JBFGZH010000398.1:0-2362 GCA_041586895.1 Psychromonas sp.
GCACTGAAGCTCATCAGGGTAAAAAAGACGAGGAATGAAAAGAGTTCATAGGATAATACCACTCCTAAATTAGCAAGCATTGTGAGCAGAAAAAACAGATAAAAGCGGCTGCGTTTATTATCGCCAGCTAAATAAGAGCGGGCATAGAGCGCGGCAATAAACCACAGCAAAGCGGTCAATGTAAGAAAAGCCTGCTCAGTTATATTGCCGCCAGCGAATAACAGGACCTTTAGCAGCGCGGGAAGTGGTGCAAGGGGGACAAGTGCAATCACGACGGGCCTTAAACTTTTAATCATCATCATTACGAGCAACAGAGCCGGTAATATCAGCACCCATAGAGCCTCCGTACTGTAGTTGAGCGCTATAGCAGAAAGGTCTGGAAGGCCTGTTTGATATTCCCGTGTCGTGATTAAAGCCGCCCAGGAAAGCGGGCTGACAGAAGCAGAGGCAAATAGCCCGATCAGCAGGGAAAAAAGGGCGGTCAGCAAAGGAGGCAGCAGTAACATCCAGTGTGTTTCCAACTTCAAACTCACTTGCTCGTTGGGCCAGGGGCCATCCTGCTCCTTGAACCAAACCGCATTGATAATCGGTAAAAAATAGACGGCATTAAGCACGCTGCTTATTGCCAGCACCGCCAGAACCCAATACTGCTGAGCCTCCAGGGCGCCGATCCCAAGGTACCATTTTGAAACAAACCCCGCGATGGGAGGGAGGCCAATCATGCCTAAGGCCGCAATGGTGAATGCACCCATAGTCAGTGGCATGCGTTTACCGACGCCATTCATTTGGCTTACTTTATGAATGCCGAGGGTTTCTGCAATATTGCCAGCGCAGAAAAACAGCGTAATTTTCATCACGCCTTGATGGACTAAGTGTACCAGGCCGCCGATGGTCGCTATGGGGCCTGATATTGCCGTGCCCAGCACTATGTATGAGACTTGACTGACGGTCGAGTAGGCTAAGCGTTTTTTTAAATCGTCCTGGCTCAATGCACAAATGGAGCCATAGACAATAGTGAATCCCGCCAGTACGGCAAGAAATATCGTCAGGCCTAACTCCTTGGCAAACTCAACGCCATAGATATCGTAGACAATCCGGACAATACCAAAGGCACCGGCTTTCACCACCGCAACGGCATGCAGTAATGAGCTTACCGGTGCCGGCGCTGCCATCGAAACCGGCAACCAGGCATGCAGAGGAAACAGGGCGGCTTTGACGCCAAGCCCCGCTATCAGCAAGACAAAGATTATCTGCAGATGCGCTCTATCAAGATGGGGAATTTTGGCCAATACCCCTGCTGTGGTGAAATCCAGCGCGCCGACCATGGTTTTTAGCCAGACGACACCTGCCAGCAGTAATACGCCGCCCAGCATAGTATAAATAAGGTAAGTCCGTGCCGCTTTAATGGATGCGGCACTGCCTTTGTGAGCAATCAGCGGATAGGTGGTCAGGGTCAGAAGTTCGTAAAAGATAAGAAAGGTCAGCAGGTTGCCAGCTAGCGCTAAGCCGATAGTCGCGCCCACACATAAGCTAAAGAAGGCAAAGAAGCGACTTAAGTGCGCCGAATTGTTAAAATAAGCGATGGCATAAATAGTGGTCAATAACCAGAGAAAACCCGACAGGCTGACAAAGAGAAGCGAAAGGGCGTCCGCGCGCAGCACAAGATCGATATTCGGCAACAAAGTTAGGCGCGTCTCAAAGTATAAGCTATGGCTGACGCCGTTAAGAAGCAAAGCAATAAGGCTTAAGGTCAGCAAGGCACCAGCGATATTGAAAGTGCGGCGTAGTAAAGAGTGATGCTCTGCGGTCGCCATGATCGCCAAGCCCGCTAGAAATGGCCCTAGTACAATCAACCCCGGTAATAGCGAACTCAGGTTCATCTGTTACTTACCTGCAAGGTTGGCTGAAGCAGATTGAGAATATATTCGGCATTTAACCCCAGGGTCAATGTAATCAGCGCCAGAACAAGTGCAGCTGCTGTCAGCATCCAGGAAGGGGAAGGCTGGGCAAGCGTGTCGCTAGCAGCACTCTTGCCGGTAAAGGCCAGATTCAGTATCTTAGCCAGGTACATGGCAGCGATAAGTCCACCCGCGATCACCACTATTACCCACCACCATTGACCACTTTCGATAGACGCGGTAAGCAGTAACCATTTGGCAATAAAGCCGGCACTTGGCGGTAGTCCAATCAAACTAATGCCGGCGATCGCAAAGACCAATAGGTTAAGCGGTTCACGGTGTGCAATTCCCTTGAGTTGCGCAATATCACTCGTGCCCTGTGAGAGGATCAGATTACCGGCAGATAAAAACATTGCTGCTTTAGCACAGGCATGCGCGACAATAAAATAGACGGCGGCCTGAGA
>JBFGZH010000399.1:0-2352 GCA_041586895.1 Psychromonas sp.
CCCGCTGATAGCCGCTGCCCCTGATGGATAAAGCGCCGTGCCAACACCGCCTTCGAGCTCAGCAATAGCAGCCTGAAAGGCAAAATGAGTCGGACCGCCACGACGGCCGTAAAACATCTCGCCATTGGCTTTGTTTTTCGCGGCAAAACGCATCTCTTCCATAGTATCAAAAAGCATAGTCGAAGCACGAAATACCGGCGGATTGACCACCCCTTTAGTCCATTTTTTATCTCGACCTAAACTAACAATCTGGGTCTCTTTTTTCATAACAATCTTCCATAAATAGGTATTTGAGTATTTGAATATGCTAACATCTTAATAACAAATAAACAGTTGAGCAATTAATAACATTTAACACTTAGTTAGGCTGTTGCCTTATATATCCAAGCCGCCTGCAGATCCAGCTTGAAGTTATTTACCCGGCATCAACATAAGTTAACCATTATCAAGGCTGTACCATGCATTTTGAAACTGAATTTATCCTTAACCGCCAACACCTGGAAGAGTGTTACGATCAGTCTTTACCCTTTGCTAAAAACCCTAAACCACGATTTAAATTAATGACCTTTTTAATTATCGCGGCTGTACTTATTTTATTGCTCGGTGAGCAACAAAACACCCTGGCTTTTTTCCTGTTGGCATTAGCTGTATTAGAATTGATCAGCTTTCGTTACCGCCGTGCATGGTGGTTAACCAGGCAGGTTTGGAGCCGTAATTCCGGCAACCGTATAAAGTTAATTATTGATGATAAAGGGATAGAGACGCAAAGTCTGCATAATAACAGCCGGCTGTTATGGTCAGATATTGCTACAGTCGATGAAACAGAAAAAGGCTTAATGCTCACCCTTAACAAGGGCGGGAGCAATTACCTTAGCAAAGCCAAGCTCAATGAGCAGGTGATCGCCTTTATTAAGCAGCAGGTCCATTAAAAGTCGGCAATGGTTTTCATTTCCAAGACACTATAGGCAGGCGTTTGATAGGGATGCGCAGCAAGCAGCGCCTGTAAAACGGCTTTTATTTTCCCGGCTTCACAGACCATCTCCACTTTATATTCAGCCAGGGATTCAAGCTGATTGACGCTACCGATAAAGGGGGTGCTGGCGCTTAGCGGACGAAACTGCCCGCTGCCTAATGTTTGCCAGGCGCACTGATCATAATCACCAATGCGCCCTGCGCCCGCTTTAAAGAGCGCTGCTTTAACGCTTTGCAGATGTGATTCGGGCACATAAAAGATAAGTTGGTACAAGATAACTCCAATTGCAGTCAGGGTTAAAAATAAGGCCAAAACTAAGTAAACAACCTCTAATAACGCTATTCAAAATTCACTGCCGTTGTTGTGCCAACAACCACTTCAACGTTTTGTTGAACAGCATCCATGATAGAAATATCCGCTTCATCGGCAAGCTCTTCCTCTGCCGTACAGCTATAACCTAAACTGTAACTACCTGCATAAACAGCCGGAAATTCATATACATAATTTTCCTGGTCATTCATGACTGCTGTCGCACTAGCCACTGAGGTAACCTCTGTCTCCCGATACAGATAAACGACTGGCAGGCTTGGGGCCACACAAGCGTTCGCCAATTCTCCACTCACCTCGCCCGCTATTGAGCCGGCCTCAATTAATTCAATACCTGTAGGTTTTAGTGTCCAGAATGTGTCCTGTCCGGTTGGCTCCTTTAATACCTTATTGAGCTCAAACTCAGCAATATAACTATTTTCACCTTCAGAGATAGTAAATTTTTTATTAATAAATAAACGCCCGGTATCTGCTGTATTTTCCTCATCAGCCCCGACACCATCGCCACAGGCACCTTCACTTGGTGTACTCAGGCCGACAATATTACCATCAGGGTCTTTAACATATGAACTAGTGGGTGTTGCCGGATCGTCATCGGAATATACTACTGAATATACATTTTCCATATAAATACAAAGTTGATATTCACCAACAGCAATGGCTGCATCACTCACTAAGTCTGCAGTTTTAAAACAGCTAAAAGTCACCAGATCTACATGCTTCGGAGGGTTGTTATCTGGGTCTTCGTCACCGTCAGGCTCGGATACAGTAAAAGAATAAGACTCTGACTCTCCTTTGAGTACGACCTGTTTGAAGGCGATATTGACAATTTGTGCGTCGCTAGGATCATCTGAAACCGCCAGATTGAATGTGCCCGTCTTTGACGATGAACCATCACCACAACCAGTAAGTAAAGCGAGCATCAAAATCAATATACTATTTTTCATAGGAATTTCCTCTTTTCTTATTTATCGTTTAATTTTATCGAATGCCAAAACATCCATAACGCATAAATATGTTTACTTGATGATATAAGAATAGATTTAATGTGC
>JBFGZH010000400.1:0-2345 GCA_041586895.1 Psychromonas sp.
GACATCGATAATCGCAAAAAAGCGTGCGCTCAGCGGTATCTCAGTGCCTTTTAAGCCCTGCGGGTAGCCGCTACCATCCCATTTTTCATGATGGCAATAAGGGATATCGACACTTTTTTTTAGAAAAGCGATATTCGACAAAATATCATAGGCTATTTGCGGGTGCTTCTGCATCTCCAGCCACTCTTGTGGATCGAGTTTTCCGGGTTTAATTAAAATAGCATCAGGAATACCTATCTTACCTATATCGTGCAGTGCTGCACCGCGTTCAATACATTTGAGTTTCTCCTCTTCGCTGATGCCGGCGATCTTTGCTAGTGCCAGGGTCATTTTAGTCACACGTTCAGTATGATCTTTGGTTTCCCGATGACGCAGATCCATGACATCCACCCAACCTTTGATGGTCTGTTCATAACTGCTGATTAATTTCGTATTCACTGTTTCGGTTGCATGCACCGCTTTTCTAACCAGAAAAAACAACAGGCCCGTGGTGATCACAATAAAAAACCAGCCCTTTATATTCTGCGCAAAAGTAATATCCGCCTTATTGTAAAATAAGCTATTCACGGCTGAATCAGAGAAAAAGATCCACAATATGCCGAAAATCAGGTAGATCAAGGCAATTTTATAATGTGCTTTTTGCTTCATTGTACTTCCAGAGATTAAAATGCAGGCTGCGAGTGTACATGCCGGGGCTGCGCAATAACACGCTTCACTGACTGAATTTTCGCTAGCGCAATAAAAAACGCTATTCAGCAGTGAGCCTGAACAGCGTTTTATATAATACCAACTTGGTAAAAAGTCAGTTACTCTTTGACGTAGATAACTTCCATCATCTCGTCATCATCGTCCCAGTCGTCATCATCAAAATCATCGCTGTTTTTCTGCGCCTCATCCATGGCCGACTCATGGTAATCATCCCATTGGAACTCAACCTGTTCGCGCTGCTCTTCAGCACTGAACTCGGCCGGTAGCTCTTCTAAATAATCGACCACATCCTGGCAAACTTCCTGAGTACCGGTTTTAGAAATAGCAGCTATTTTATAAACCGGGCCATCCCATTCAAGCGCTTCTTTGACACGCGCCATCACCTCGGCCGCTTCCTCTTCAAGCAGCAGATCCGTTTTATTGAAGATCAGCCAGCGTGGTTTAGAAGCCAGTTTAGGACTGTGTTTGGTCAGCTCATCAATAATCACCACGGCATTTTCAGCAGGATCACTGCCATCAGCAGGTAACAGATCCACCATATGCAGCAGCACACGACAACGCTCTAAATGACGTAGAAAACGCGTCCCCAGCCCGGCACCATCAGAGGCACCTTCAATCAGCCCCGGAATATCGGCAATAACAAAACTGCGCCCTGCCCCCATGCTGACCACACCTAAATTGGGAATAAGCGTGGTAAAGGGATAGTCAGCCACTTTTGGACGCGCGGCAGAGACACTGCGGATAAAAGTAGACTTACCGGCATTGGGTAAACCCAGCATGCCGACATCGGCAAGCAGTAATAACTCTAACTGCAGGTTACGTACTTCACCCGGTGTACCGTCTGTCTTTTGACGCGGTGCACGGTTAGTACTGGTTTTAAAACGCGCATTACCCAAACCATGGAAACCGCCCTTAGCCACCATCAGTTTCTGGCCATGTTTGGTCAGATCGCCCAACACTTCACCGGTATCATCATCACGGGCACGCGTTCCCACTGGTACGGGAATGGTTAAATCTTTACCACGCGAGCCGGTACAGTCCCGCGTCTGACCATTTTCGCCACGCTCAGCGGCATAAAAACGGACAAAACGGAAATCAATCAGCGTATTTAAGTTTTCATCGGCCTGCAGATAAACATCGCCGCCATCGCCGCCATCACCACCATCCGGGCCGCCTCGGGGTACATATTTTTCTCTACGGAAGCCGATACAGCCGTTGCCGCCATCTCCAGCATCGACCTTTATTTTTGCTTCATCAACAAACTTCATTAAAACCTCCAAGAAGCCAATATGCCTACCTCGAATAGGCAAACCTTTAATAACAATAAGTATACTTATTTCTATTGTTTATAAATTACAATTTTATAAAAAATAGAAATCAATATACAAAAAAAAACCCCGCATCAGCGAGGCTTTTCAAGTTCTTAACCGGAACTGATTATTCAGCTACGATACTAACGAATTTACGGTTTTGCTTACCTTTCTGTTCGAACTTAACTACACCTGTAGCTTTAGCGAAAAGAGTATGGTCTTTACCGATACCAACGTTAGTGCCAGCGTGGAATTTAGTACCACGTTGACGAACAAGGATATTACCAGCTAGAACTGATTCGCCACCAAAACGTTTAACACCTAGGC
>JBFGZH010000401.1:0-2343 GCA_041586895.1 Psychromonas sp.
GATCTCTTTATGCGGATTATCTTTCCACGCTTTAAGCCCTTGAATAATCAGTGGTAGTGGCACATCTTTAGGCAGGCGTGCTTTAATCAGCGCGGTGGTCGGTACTTTGCCCTCTTTACTGAGTTGCTGGGCAATTAAAATAATACGGTCCATGGGAAACCTTTTGGTGATTAATTAAGTGTATTGCTATCTTCAAAAGTGCGATAGACGGGCAATTCAAAGCGCGGGCGATGCAGGCCGTTTAACAACAGGCGCCCCTGATAGCAGTTTTCGTTATCGCTGCTGAATTCAAAAACAAAGCTGGCCTGCAGGAAATGCTTGCCTAACTGGTAATTAAACTGCGATCGGGAAACGGAAAGCAGCTGCAGATCCAGTTTAAGGCACTGTTTTTGGATCAGCTCGCGAGCATATTCAGACTGCTGGCGCAGTTTCCAGAACAGCGCGCCAGCAAGAACAGCAAAGAAAATAAGCAGCAGGTCAGCCATCAGTTTTTCCTATTTATTTTTGACACCGGCAAAGAGCATGCCAATGGCTTCGGATAAAGCAGGCGAGCGAGCCGTTAAACGTAACTGCTTGAGCACTTTTTCACGCAGGGAAGGGATAGCGACCAGATCGGCAAAGAGTTCCGTAAACAGCTCTTTATGATGGTTGGCTAACGCTTCAAAAAAGCGGTTGAGCAGGGTTTCATCTTCAAGAAGGTGCCACAAACGTCCGGCAATGCTGATATACCAGTGCTCATTATAAACCAGTGTCGAGGCAAACTGCTTTTCAAGCAGCGCTTTGCTGATACCCACGGCAGGCGCGCTGGCCAGGGCGCGCAGCAATAAAATCGCATTTTCCTGATTATTTTTCTGCACTTCAATCTCTGCCTGCCGGGCAATGGCGGTGGCCAGTTCTGTGCTGATCTGCTCCTGGTTTTCTAAACATAGCGCTAACGACTGCAGCGGTTGCTGCGGCAGATAAGGCAGAGCATTAATAATATTCTGCTGGTTATTATCGGCGTTTAAACGCGCCGCCAGGTCGGCAATCCCCTGAATGCCCAGTGTCTGCCAGCCGCTCCAATTCGTTTCACCGGAAAAATAGCTTAATACTGCAGGGTAAAAGGAAGAGGGGGGACGAATAAAGCTGCTGTTAATGGCGGCATTAAAAATAGCTAACTTTTCCGTATTAGGTTTAAAGATAAAAGGATTACTGGCTAAAAAATCCTGCTGTTCTTTGCTTATATTGGCCGTTAGATCTTTACCCATGGCTTCGACCACCATCTTAATAAAGCTGGTTTGTGCGGGAATACTCATAAATCCCTGCTCATCGATAGGCATCTTTAAAAACCAGATAAAATGCTCCTGCCTGTTGGCCTGCCAAAAGGTAATAGCCATAAAAGCGTGCTGCTGAATAGGGTAAGGGTAGGGCTGTTGGTTATGCTCAAACTTCTTAAAATCACTGTTGGAAATTTTAGTGACCTTACGCCCTAAATCATAGATTCTAAATTGGCATTGCGACTGTTCTAAAAAGTCTGTTAACGTATTTATATTCATAGTGATTTTATTCTTTTGTTTATAAGCTGTGGCGATTATACCTATTTAGCCTTCTATACCCAAGCCGCTTGCAGTGATTTGGGCAGGCGTTTATCTATCGGCTTGTTTGCTGCTCTGCTATAGTAACGCGCTTATCAATTGAGAATAGTTATGTTAGAAAATGAATTTGAATTAAACAAGCGTCGCTTGTTATTACAGCTGGTCAATGATTTAGAAAGCGCCCTGCGCAAACAGCAGTTGTGGCAGGCCAACGAGCCCAGTGAGTCAGCGTTAAGCAGCACGGCCCCTTTTGCCATTGATAGTTTAACCTTTACCCAGTGGCTGCAGTTTATCTTTATCAGGAAAATAAGCTATCTGTTACAATTTTCTTTGCCGTTACCGCAGGCGATGTCGGTATTGCCTATGGCGGAGGAGTATTTTAAAAGCCTGGCGGTTAATAGCAGCGAAATTACCAGTATTATCGGCCGTATCGACCTGTTAATAAGTGAAAATAAAGAATGAATGAAATAGAAATGCAAGAAGTGCTTGCAGATCAGGATCTGCAGCTTGAAGTAAGCAGCCCGGATCTGGAGATCCTTTATCAGGATCAGTATTTAGTGGCGGTTAATAAACCTTCCGGCTTATTAGTACACCGCAGCTGGCTAGATACCCATGCCACAGAGTTTGCGCTGCTGAAAGTGCGCAATCAGATTGGTCAGTATGTTTATCCGGTGCACCGCTTAGACAGGCCGACCTCCGGTGTTTTACTCTTTGCGCTGGATAAGGAGAGCGCCAATAATATCAGTGAACAATTTATCAAGCAGGCAAC
>JBFGZH010000402.1:0-2342 GCA_041586895.1 Psychromonas sp.
CGCAATGAGTGGCAGCAGGGCAGAGCGAAAGAAGATTCTATGGTGACAGAGGATGATATTGCCGAGGTTGTTGCCCGCTGGACGGGCATTCCCGTGGCGCGCATGGTGGAGTCGGAATCAGAGAAACTCTCGAGAATGGAGAACAAACTGCACCAGCGCATTGTCGGGCAGAAAGATGCGGTCAGTGCGGTGGCGGATGCCATTCGCCGAAATCGTGCCGGTATTACTTCAAGTAAGCGTCCGATTGGCTCATTCCTATTTCTTGGCCCGACGGGTGTCGGCAAAACAGAACTGGCACGTGCCTTAGCCGCTTTTCTTCTCGATGATGAATCAAGAATCATTCGTCTGGATATGTCTGAGTATATGGAGCGCCATGAGGTCTCGAAGATGATCGGTGCACCACCGGGATATATAGGCTATGGAGAAGGCGGACAGTTGACTGAACGTGTTCGGCATAATCCCTATACTGTGGTGCTACTGGATGAGATGGAAAAGGCCCATCCTGATGTGTTTAATATGCTCCTGCAGATATTGGATGACGGGCAACTGACCGATGCGCAGGGACGTATGGTTTCTTTCCGTAATACCGTTATTATCGGCACCTCTAATCTCGGAACCGATACCTTGATGCCCGATAAACGCAGGATTGGTTTTGTACATTCCGATGCGCCCAACGATAACGAAGCGCAGCAGCTGGTGATGCACGAAGTGAAAAAATTCTTTAAGCCGGAATTTTTAAACAGGCTTGATGACATTATTGTTTTTCACTATTTAGAAAAAGAACATGTGCACCAGATAGCAGATATGTTTGTGCGGGAACTGGTTGCGCGTATGCTCTTGAAAGGCATTGCACTTGAAGTTGATAAAACGGTTATCGACAAACTATCCGAGGATGGTTTTGATCCCGTCTATGGCGCACGGCCATTAAGGCGTGAAGTGGAGCGGCAGATAGAAAACCCGCTGGCAATGAAAATTGTGCAGGGGCAGTGTCCGGATAACAGCCGTGTTAAAGTCAATGTACAGGATAAAAAGATTGTTTTTCTGATTAACGGTCAAGATTGAATGCAGCAGAAAAGTGTCTTTGCAGCTATTTGTTAGTGCGCTGCTGTGGCGCTTAATGCGCAGGCAAAGATTTCGTGAATGGGCAGGTAGTTAACTTTTTTGCTCATCTTTATCCTGCTGCTCTTCTTTGTCCTCCTGTTGTTTTTCCTGGGGGGCTTTCTGCTTCTGTTTTTCATGCAGAGCTTGGATTAGTTTTTTCTCCTGCTCGGCAAAATAGATATCTTCTGCCGCCTTGCCTTTAAGGCGCATTTTTTCGGTAAAGTCAACCATAGTGGATGCCTCAAATATTCTCTTCTCCTTAATATTAGCTTATGTGCTGGAGAAAGAGAGTGCAGAGCGCTGCGTTGGCTACTTTTTGATTAATTGACGCGTAAAGATGGCAATGCCATATTTTCAGATAAATAGCACGCTCTGATGTGTGATGTGGCTCATAAAAATATTAAAGCAGTTAAGATAAGCGCAATAAGTACGAGTCAGTTATTAATTTTTTACTATTGTTTTAGCTGACCTGAAACTAAATTCAGAAGACTGAAGGTAGAGATTGCAGGACCTGTTTAATAATGCAAGGAAGAATCGTTATGTATCTAAATATCAAGCCATTAATACTTTTGGTGCAATTCCCCATAACAAGATGCATGGCTTTGTTAAGCCTTGTTGTCCTTTCCGGATGTGGAGGGTCAAGTGGTAATAGCGAGCCCACGGCTACTATTGACAGTGACAATGCAACGATAATTGCCAGAGCGGCTGCTGCATCGGCTTTCGGGCTTGAAGGAGTGACCGAGCTGGATTATGTGGGGGGCTTGGATATGTTGGATACTACTAGCCGGTCCGCGCTCAACAGGTCTAGCCGTATCGCCCTTCGAACTGTTACAGGATCACAAACAGAGTTGTGCTTAGCAGGGGGCTCGCTGACCATATCCGCTGAGCTCGCGGGGACAGAAAACTTAGCGGCAGGCGATGTGATTGCCCTTGACGCGGAGCACTGTGATAACGGTGAGGGTGGCATGATTGATGGACAAATGCAGATCACCATAGAGCAGTTCACTGATGATTTATCCTCCTCCGAGTTTTCACTGGCTGTTGTAATTACTGACTTTAGTGTCACTGAAAGCGGTGAAAAGACAATTTTCAACGGAGATATTGGCATCACTGTAGATATGACGGAATCAACAGCGCAACTCACGCTTTCCGGGAGCAGCTTGACGGTTAGCAGCATGGGCGAAAGCCAATCACTCAGCAACTTTGCTCACAGTTATACAATGGATGCCAGTGCATCGCCG